>JBGQCW010000057.1:0-9464 GCA_041495565.1 Candidatus Acidiferrum sp. | reverse complement strand
GCGCAAGTGCCGCTCCATTTTCATGGACACAACGATTTCGGGTTGGCTACGGCTTGCGCCATCGCCGCCGTTCGCGGCGGCGCGGAATGGATACAAGGGACAATCAACGGCATGGGAGAGAGGGCAGGAAACGCCGATCTCGGTGAGGTCGCGATGGCGCTGAGCGGACTCTACGGCGTGCCGGTTGAGTTGAACCTAAAGAAAATCCGGGAAGTGTCCGGCCTGGTACGGCGTGCGGCAGGTCACGAGTTGGAACCCTGGAAACCCGTGGTGGGAGAAAATCTGTTTATGCGGGAGAGTGGGGCCGTAGCGAGCCAGTTTCACATTCCGGAAGCGATTGAACCTTACTCCGCGGAGCTGGTTGGCGCGACCCGCGCCATCGTGCTTGGAAAAAAGAGCGGGATCGACAGCATCGCGATCAAATCGAAAGAGCTGGGAATATCGCTCACGAGCGAGCAGCAGCAGGCGGTTCTCGCAGTGGTAAAGCAAACAGGGACGGAAAAGCGCGGGCTGGTGACTGACGCCGAATTCCAAGAGATTTGCGCGCGGTTACAGCAACCGGCGTGATGGCAGCAAAATTACTTCTTGCTGAAGTGCGGCAAGACTTTTTCTCCGAACAAACGTGCCTGTTCGGGCCGGTCGTCTCCCCAAAGCTCCAACATGATGTGCGTGCAGCCAGCGGCGCGATACTCCTCCAATCGTGCGATGCATTGTGACGGTGTGCCCGCGATAGGACACACCTTTTCGAGAACAGAATCTGTAACGGCGCGGGCAGCGGCTTTCCGGCCTCCCTGCTCCATGGCGTCGGCGATGGGGCGGATCTCTTCGAACGAAAGACCAGCACATTCGAGCAGAGTGTCCGCTGATCCGCGAATGTTCTGAACCTTGTTGGCGAGATACATGGCGGCCATCTCCCTGGCGCCTTCGCGGGCAGACTTTGGATCTTCGCCAACGCTGCCGACAATCACCGATCCCAAATCGAGCTTCGACGAATCCTTTCCAGCCTTGCGAGCGCCCTCTTCCATCATTTTCCGTGAATACTCGACAAACTTCGGCGTGGTGATGCTGGCAGTCAACAAGCCATCAGAATGCGATCCAGCGAGGCGCTGGAGAACCGGGCCGGTGGCACCCACGTAGATGGGCACGCGCCAGCGCGGGACATGGGCGTCGGCTTTGAGCGCAGGCGCATACGCCTGGAACGCTTTGCCTTCGTATTTCACTTCCTTGCCGGCAAGCATGGCCTCGATGATCTCAATGCTTTCACGCATCACGGTTGCGGGGCCGACCTCTTTTCCCTTTTCGCCTTCACCGATCTCTTTCATGAAAATCTTCGAGGCGCCGAGGCCGAGAAGGAAACGGTCTTTGCCAGCAGCTTCCTGAAGAACGCGGGCCTCCATAGCGATTTGAACGGGATGACGCGTATAGGGAGAAATGATGCCCCAACCGATCGTGATCTTCTTAGTTTCTCGAGCGACGATGGCGGTGACTGCTGTTGAGGAGCGCGCTTCCATCGAGTGCTTGCGCCACCAAGGATAGGCTTCCGCCAGCCAGAAGGTGTCGAACCCGGCGGCGTCACAAGCCTGGGCCATGCGGACCGTTTCATCGAGCGGCTCCATGCTGAGCTGCAACACACCGATTTTGAAAGGCATACTCATCGTGTCATTTCTCCCTGATGTACTACTCGCTGCGATTGCTGCTCAGCTCGGATCGGTCCAGGAATGTTCGAGACCTTTCACAAGCTGCCATAAGGCGCGATTGAGCGGAGTAGGCACGCCGGTCTTTTCGCCCCAGTCCGCGATTGCGCCGTTCATGAAGTCCACTTCCGTTTGGCGCCGGGCAAGAATGTCCTGCAACATGCTGGCCTTGTGTTTGCCTGGCGCGTTCGCTCCTTTTTGCACCAGGCTGCGCGGATCACCGTGGAGCTCGATCCCGAGCGCTTTGGCCACTGCTTCGCCTTCGGCGATCAAGGCGTTGAAGAGAGCGCCTGTGGGCGGGAAACGAGTTGCTGCGCCGTGGTGCAAGAGGGTAAGCGCGCCAACCGGATTCGTGGAAGCGTTGAAGATGAGCTTGGTCCACTGCGCACCGCGGGCGTCCTGCAAGGGAATCACGCGCAAGCCGGCACGATTGAGCAATTCGGCAAGTTGTTCGACGCGCGCGAAGGGAGTATGGGTGGGTTCGAACGGGCCAATCCAGGTGTCGCCATTGATGTCGAAGCTCACGTGGCCCGGCTCAATCACGTGGCCCGCAGGAAAAGTCGTGCCGCGAATCACACAGGGAACGTGCTGCGCCAGAATCTCTTCGTTGCCAACGCCGTTCTGCACGGAACAGACCGCGCTCCCCGCTTTGAAAATGTGGGCGGTTTGTTCGATGGCCGCACGCGTGTGCGTGCTCTTCGTGGCCACGATTCCGAAATCGCAAAGGGGAATCTCCCGAGGATCAGAAGTCGCATGAAGCCGGGCGGTGAAATCAGCCGCGCCGCTAATGCGCAGCCCACGCTCGGTGATTGCACGCGTGTGTTCTTTCGAAACGTCGTAGGCGTGCACCTCGACATCTTCGAGACGCGCCAGGTGGGCGCCGAAAATGCTGCCGATCGCCCCGCAGCCAACAATGCAAATCTTGATCTTCATGCCGTCTTCAATTCCTCTGCTCCGGAATAAAATCGCCAGGGCACGTTCGCGAGGCATTCACCTTCCTTCTTGCCAACGCGGTAGGTGTCCTGCGTGTAAAGGCAAACCTGGCCCTCTTGATCGACGACCTGAGGATGAAAGCTGAGCACCATGTTTTCTTTCAACGCGATCTGAGTGTTCGCGCCGATGGCGGGATACTCCAGCATGGTCATGCCGATGGAATGTCCCGTAAGGTGGCCGAGCGCAAAGCCGGCTTGTGCAAAAACATCGGCGGCGGCCTTGTGAACCTCGCTGGCAAGCACCCCTTCGCGCATCTTCAAGCGCGCGGCTTCCATCGCCTGTGGATAGACATCGCTCATGGCGCGCGTGCGAGGGCTGACTTTCCCGCGAATCAGAGGGCGCGAGAATTCGATCCAATATCCGGCGGCGCCGGTCACCTCGAGCGAATAGAGTAACAAATCATCCGCGGCGACTTTGCGCTGGGAGGGAACTTTGAAGAATGCCTCGGCTTCGCCATTGCTGCCGCTCAAAACGATATTCATCATTCGCGGGCCTGCACCGCGTGCAAAAAAGCGTTCGACCGCCGGGGCCATGATTTCGGCTTCGGATTTTCCCGGCTCGTAAGCCTTGAGGAGAGCGTGGAAGCCATCGAGGATGATATCCATGCTGTCGCGAAAGCCCTCGAGTTCCTCCTCACTTTTTACCGCGCGAGCCATGTCAAAATGGAAATCGAACGGGACGAGTTCGAATCCGCCTTGCTGCAGCTCGCGGTAATCGCGGACGGCCATGACAAAGTCCATTCCATAGACGGCCACGCGCTTCCAATGGTGTTTTTCAATTTCTTCGCGAAGCCACTTGCCGGGAATTTCCGCCCAAACTTTTTCGCGGATCCACGGTGTTTTTTTGTCCCCGATCCAACGGGCCTCGCGGGGGAAAACGAGCGTGGGATCTCCCCCAAGAGGAATGAGGACGTAAACGTAGCGGTGGACAATTTCGAAGCCGGAGGTGTAGCGCACCGCGCCTTCAAATCCGGCGTACTGATTGCCGCAGACGATGAGAGCGTCGACCTTTTCCGCTTCCATGGCAGCGCGGATGTTGGTGTACCGGCGATCGATTTCCTTTTGGCTGGTCATTGGCCTGATCCGGTTCTCCTCTCAGTGCGCTCCGCAAATCTCCGCGACGGCCAAAGCATATACTTTGGTGGTATTCACGAGCGTTTCGATGGCTACTTTTTCGCCTTCGGCGTCGCGCGGCCCGCTGGAAGGGCCGTAGTTGAGGGTCTCGATTCCGTAGCGGGTCATGACCGAAGCATCGGAATCCCAAAGCACCGTGGCGTGTTTCGGCGCGGTGCCGAGAACCCGCTGGTGACAGGATTCGATGGTCTTCACCAAGGGATGATCCTTGGAGATTTCCGCGCCCGGGACGGATACGAAAGTTTCGTACTCGACGCCGTAGTCCGAATGTTTCTTGCGAAGATCCAGGACAAGTTGCTTGATGGAAGTCCGCACTTCCTTGAGCGGCATGGTTGGCGGAACGCGGACATCCAGGAAGACATCCGTGCGGTCCGGGGTCCGGCTAACGCGCCAGGGGTGGCCACCGCGCAGGCAACCTACATTCACGACGCCCGGTTGCCCGTCATAGGAAGCTTTCTTTTCCCACGCTGCGATCCAAGAGTAGATAGGGTCAAGAATCTCTTTCATGCGGAAGACCGAGCTGTGCTCCTGCTTCCCGCGCGTAAATGCCGTGTGGACGTAATGGCCGCGCGTCGAAATGCGGACCCAAACGGTTCCGTAATGGCCGAGCACCAACTGCATATCGGTGGGCTCGCCGAGAATGCACATGTCCGGCAGGACGCCGTGGTTCACAAGGTGATGCGTGCCAACGCCGTAACCGCGGAATTCCTTGCCGACGAACTCATCGCTCCATTGCGTTTTTTCAATTTCGCCGGCGACTGCGGCGATGGTGACGTCGCCCTCCAGCTTTACGCCTGCGCGCATGAGAGCCTTCACGGCCTGGGTGTAGCAGACCAGAGCGCCTTTCATGTTATAGATTCCCAGGCCGTAGATCATGCCGTTGCGGATGGCGGCTTTCGCTTTGTAGCCCAGTCCGGTAAGAAAGGTTTCGCGGCCGGTATTCGACGTATCCATATGGCCGTTGAACATCAAACTTTTTCCGTTGTCGGTGCCTTCCCACAGGCCGACGACATTGGCGCGGCCGTCTTCGACTTCCTGCCAGGTGACGGTGAGGCCCGCTTCCTCGAGTGCGCGCCGCATGTACCGGCCCATTTCCAGCTCTTCGCCGGTAGGGCTCGGAATGTTCACGACGTCGCAAGACATCGCGACGATTTCCTCCTCGCGAATTTGTGAGAGGATCGTCTTTGCCAAATCTTTCTTCATGAAGTGTGACTCCTCGGAGCCGCGTGTCTCCCTCTCTCCGGGCGGTTACCGGCGAAAATCATCTGGATAGGAACAGAGTTTTTCGCAGCCGCTGGGTGTGATCAGGAAATTGTCTTCGAGCCGCAAGCCGCCACCGCCTTCCCAGTAAATACCGGGTTCAATCGCCATGACCATGCCCGAACGCATGACTCCCGGCGCTGCCTGATGGGAATAGGGCGCTTCATGCGCGCGCGCACCCACGCCATGCCCAACGGGGTGCGAGGGCTGACCAGGATAACCCGCGGCGTCGATGCCTGCACGAATGATTCGGTCAATCTCGCCAAGGGGAGCGCCATCCCGTACGCAGCCCACGGCATCGCCAAAAATCTTCAGCAACTGATCGAGCAGCCGATTGTATTCCGGCGTCAGGCGTCCGGGACAGAGATTTTTCGTCAAATCGGTCCAGTAACCGTCGGCGCAGACCCAAATCTCGACGAGCGTCGGTTCGTTTTCGACGACCGGCCGGTGAGAGGTCGCCGTGAAAGTTGCGATGCCCTTCCCGGACCAAACCAAGGTGAAGGCGCGCGCCATCTCCACTTTGCCTTTGTATCCAACGCCCACGGCATGGATGTGGCCTTCGATCATCGCAGCTACTTCGCTTTCTTTCATGCCGGGTCTGAGGTTGTCGCGGGCGTGTTCCATTCCAATGGTCGCGAGCTCGTTAGCCAGGCGCATGCGCTCGATCTCCTGGGGCGTTTTGATCATGCGCAATTCGGAAAGGAGCGGCGCGGCATCCACGATTTCAGCGCAACCGGCGCGAAAGGCATCATAGAAGCCCTGCCAGTAGACGGTAGGCTCACCAACCATGCGGTCGCAGATCTGAGAGGTTTGAGACAGCTCGACCCCCACGCGACGCGAGAGTTTCCGTTCTTTCAAGACATTCACGGCCATTTCAACGGCGCGGATCATCGGAGGACGCGGGTCCTTGGGATGGTAGAAAGGGAAAAAGCGGACATCTTTGTTCCATGCGGTGAGCTGTGCTTCGCGAAACTGGGGCTCGATGACGAGCAGCGTGGGATCTCCTTCGCGGGGAAAGATCGCGAGGTCATAGCCCTTCATGGTCCAGTAGTTGGTGAGGTAGAGGACATTGTCCGGAGCACGCACGACGACAGCATCGAGATCCTGCCGGTCCAGCATTTGCCGGACGCGTTGCCATTTTTCTTGATCGAGCGAGTATGCCATGGCGCCTCGAATTATTTCGCGACAGGGTGCCCTTTACCCTGGTACGACCACGATTCTTCCTTGCCCTTGATCAGACGGTAGAGCGCCGTGTGAAGCGGTGCCGCTATTCCCGCGCGGGCGGCTTCACGAGCGATCGCTCCGCCTAGGAAATCAATCTCCGTCTTAAGTTTGTGACGAATGTCATAGAGCATGGAAGGGGGATGATCCGTTTGCGCGCCAACCTTATTCATCTCCCACGGGTCTTCGTAAAGCTTTACGCCGAGGGCGGCCGCAACGCTCTTTCCCTCTTCGATAAGAGCATGCAGGAGGTGACCCAGATCACCAAAATCTTTTTCTTGAGCAAAATGAAAACTATGCGGCAACTCGGTCAGCGCAGAGACGGAATTGACCGAGGAATTGAAGATTAGCTTCGACCATTGCGCGGGACGCGCGTCTTCCAGGGCGACGGCTTTCAGGCCCGAAGAAGTGATGAGATCCGCGGCTTCTTTTACGAGCGGGAAAGGCGTGTTAGTGGGCTCGAACGGCCCCATCCATGTCGCGGTGTCGAGTTCGTACTGCACGTGCGTGTCACTGTGGCGCGTTCCGCTCATGAACGTCGTTCCGCGGATCACGTACGCATCCGTCAGAGAAGATATGATTTCTTCGCTGCCCAAGCCATTCTGCGAAGAAAGGATCGCGCCTTTCTGGAAGAGATGAGCGACGGGGCCGAGCGCTTCGGCGGTTTGCGTGGCTTTGCTGGCGACGATTCCCAGATCAAACTGCGGCATCTCTGCAGGATCGGTTGTGGCGCGAAGATTCGCATGAAATTCATGCGAGCCGGTGACGGATAGGCCTTGCTCATTCAGAGCGCGCGCGTGCTCGGGCCGGCGAACGTACGCCCAAGTCTCGGTGACTCTTGCCAAGTGAGCAGCGTAGAGGCTTCCGATGGATCCGCAACCGATAATGCAGACGCGCTTCATCATTTTCATTCGGCGGGCAGCAGGCGGAGGTGAGCTGCGATTCGCCCAGACGCAAGTTGCGGCGTTGTCAGTGCAGGCTCCTACCGGGCAGAGTGCCTGTGTTCGATGCGAACCGAGGAAGCAAATCCGCCGGTACCCGCCCGCTGCAACGCTCGAAAGATCGAATCGCCGGTGTTGTGCGAATTGTCGATGATCACGCCTTTCGAATAGAGCGCATCTTGCAGCGCCGCGCAAACCGTATGAACCGGGGCCGCACCGCCTTCGCCCATGCCCTTCGCGCCATTGAAGGTGAAGGGCGAGGGGGACTCCATATGGCCGTAGATCAGATCGGGCATATTCATCGCGGTGATCGGAGTGTAGTCACTGAAAGTCGAGGCCAGCAGATTGCCGTCGGCATCGTAGGCGCAATCTTCCATCAGAGCGGCGCCAATTCCGTGCGCGGTGCAGCCGTGCACTTGTCCCTCGACGATCCTGGGATTTATGGCGCGGCCGCAATCGTCCACGCAAGCGTAGGCCAGGATTTTGGGCTGAAACGTGTCTCGATCCACCTCGATGACCGCGACATGAATCTGCGCGGCGTAGGTGAGGGTGAGATTGCCAAATTTTCTCTTGAGGTCCGGCAGCTGGAACGGGGCGTGATAAACGTGACGGCAATTGAGCGTCACATCCCACAATTTTTCCGGCATGCCCGCGTTGTTCACGTTCACGATGTTGGCAAGCGCCCAGTAGTTGATGGATTTCTTCGAACGATTGTCGCGGACTTCGGGTCCCTGCGCGCCAACGCCAAATTCAAGATCTTTTTCCCTGGCATTCAGCGCCCAGGCGGCCAGCCGGCTCATCTCCTTTCGAAGCTTCGTGGCCGCGCCGTGGATTGCGGCAAGACCAGTGACCGCAAACTGGCTGGCATAGGTTCCTGTGTGGCCGGTGTAAGCGTTTTGCTCCGTATCGAAGCCCGGCTTCACTTTAACGAGGTCGGGAGAGACGCCTAACACATCTGCAACAACCTGCGCCGCCGTCGTTTCGTGGCCCTGCCCTTGAGGTACGGAGCCCATGCTGATGACGACTTCGCCGTAGATGTCCAGCTTGGCGATCGCCGCTTTGGATTGTCCGGAGAACGGCGCGCCGGGATTAATGATGCGTGCCTGTCCGAAATTGTTCGTGCCGGAATCCAGCGTCGAGCCGATTCCCAGGCCAATCCAGCGGCCTTCCTTGCGCGCGGCGGCCTGTTTCTTTTTCCAGTCGTCCCAGCCTACGAGTTTCTTGCCCAGGGCGAGCATGCCCGCGTAGTCACCCGAATCGTAGACACATCCATTCGGAGTCTCGTACGGCATTTCATTTTTCCGGATGTAGTTGCGCAGGCGCATTTCGTCGGTGGGAATCCCGAGGGAGTGCCCGCAAATATCCAGGACGCGTTCCAGGAACCAGAGCTGCTGCATCCGCGAATAGCCCCGATTCGGTCCAACGGGGCACTTGTTCGTGACCACCTGGTTCATGTCGATGCGAATGTTTCTGACGCGGTACGATCCAGCAAGCACCTGCGCCCAGATGACGCAACCAAGCGGTTCATAGCGCGGGTAGGCGCCGCAATCGTCGACGTGGCGTGAATCAATGGCTGTAATTACGCCATTCTTGTCCAGGGCAACGCGTGTATCGAAGAAAGTGCGTTCGTTTCCGTGGGCACTCGCCTGCATGTGCTCGGTTCGGGTCTCGGTCCATTTGACCGGCCGGTCGCCTGCCTTGCGGGAAACCAGGGCACACAGCGCCATGTAGGGGTAATTGGTGATCTTGATCCCAAAACCGCCGCCGATATCGAAACTCTTCATGAGGATCTGATCGATTCGCACGCCGAGGGCCGGCGAAAGAAACTGCGCTGCGAAAGAAGGAAACGAATTGTTGGACCAATACTCGATGCGTCCGGAGCGCGAATCCCAAACCGCGATCATGGCGTTGCATTCGAGTGGCGTGCTGGAGAAGCGATGGAAGTGCAGCCGGTCAATGTGCACGATGTGGGCAGCCTTCTTGAACGCTTTTTCAACGTCTCCATATTCGAAGAGGCCATGCCAGTTGCGGTTCGTGCCCATCGCTGGATGGACAAGACTCTCGTCCTTCAGCGCGTCTTCGGCAGTCATCACCGGGGGCAGGGGCTCGTAGTCAACCTCAACGAGTTCCGCGGCATCTTCTGCCGCCAGGCGGGTCTCGGCCACGACGGCGGCCACCGGCTCGCCCTGGTACACGACCTTGTCGACGGCCATCGGGTAATC
>JBGQCW010000056.1:0-9508 GCA_041495565.1 Candidatus Acidiferrum sp. | reverse complement strand
CAAATTGTTAACTAAATATCCGATGAGGATATTTATCCCGAGCGACCATCGGGAGCCGAGGGACCCCTCTCGATCTGCTTCACTGCGCAGATGCCAGGATCCACAAGAACGGGCACTCTCTCAGCCTCTGCCAGTGCTTCGGAAAATGCCCCCGAAAGGATTCGCGCTATGAAACGGTCGTGCCGTTGCTGCTTATTCCTCTTGCTTGCGCTCTTTGCAGCTTCTCTTGCTTTCGCGCAAGCCAAGCGCAAGGTCATCATCGATCAGGACGCCGCCGGCCCCGGCGGCACGGACATGCAAGCCATCCTCGCGCTCATCAATTCACCGGACACGGAGGTCCTCGGCATCACCGTCCTCACCGGCGACGCCTGGCGCGACGAAGAAGTCCAGCACACCCTCCGCCTCCTGGAGATCATCGGCCGCACCGACATTCCCGTCTTGCCCGGCGCGGCGTTCCCGCTCGTCAACAGCAAGGAGTACATCGCCAAGTGGGAAACGCTCTACGGAAAAGTCATCTATCAAGGCGCGTGGAATTACGCCAAGGGTCATGCGGTCCATGGGCCGTACGAAATTCCGCCGATGCCCGAAGGCGCGCCCACGACCAAGGCTTCCACAGAAGACGCCGCGCATTTCCTGGTCCGCATTGTAAATAAGTATCCGCATGAAGTCACCGTCTACGCTGCGGGGCCGATGACCGATCTCGCCCTGGCCATCGCCCTCGATCCCCACTTCGCCGAGCTCACCAAAGAGCTCATCGTCATGGCCGGCAGCATCAATCCGCAAACGGACGATCCGGAATTTGCGCTCACGCCCAAGCGCGAATTCAACTTCTGGATGGACCCGGAAGCCTCCCGCGCCATCCTCCACGCGCACTGGCCGCGCTTCGTCCTCACCACCGTGGACATCTCCGTGAAAACGCGCATGGAAAAAAGCCTCATCGCCCAGGTCGCCAAGAGCACGACGCCCGCGGCGCAGTACGTCGCCAAATACGCCGAAGCAAATTATTTGTGGGATGAACTCGCCGCCGTCGCCTGGCTGGATCCCAGCATCATTACGAAATCACAAAAACTTTACATCGATGTCGAGCTGGATCACGGCGCATCGTACGGAGACACGCTGGCGTGGGCGCCCGGCCAGCAACCCGGCATGGGCGAACAGCTCGTCGAGGTGCAGCAGGACCTCGACAAAGACAAATTCTACAAGCAGTACGTCGAACTCCTCACTCGCCCCACTCCCAATTCCCACTCAGCAGGAGGCAAAGCGAATTGAGACTGACAGTCATGGCAGATTCTGATCATCCGACGCAGATTGTAAAGTGCGCCTGTCATCCTGAGGCGATCCGGCGAGGATCGCCGATCTGGGACTCCGGCCCTACCGGAAAGGATCTCAACGCTGGCTGCTCTGCAAAATTATTATTGGTCAAGGCGAGATCGCGGACGCTTCTCGCACCGCACGTTTGTACTCCGACTCAGCCGGATCCAGCTCGGAAGCTCTTCGGAACGCCGCGAGCGCTCTCGTGCGGTCCTTTCGCTGCATCCAGATTCGGCCAATCTCGAAATACGCATCCGCCTCTTTCGGATTTATCTGCGTCACTTTTTCAAACGCAGCCAGCGCTTCCTCCTGCTTTCCCTGTTGTGCCGCAATCACGCCGGCGACGTACAGAAAATCCGGCTGGTATGGCTGAATTTGCAATGCCTGCTGAATCGCCTCGCGCGCCTCGTCGGGCTTATGCATGGAAAAATAAATTTTCGCTTTTTGCGAATGCGCAAATCCGTTTTTCGAGTTTTTCTCCAGCGCCTGCTGCAGCAAATCGAGTGCTTCGGAAAATTTGTTCTGCCGCGCCAGCTCATTTGCCTGTTCCACCAGATGCTTCGACTGCGTCTCATCTTCGGCGCGCTTCCGGTCGCCTCGCGAAGCCGTCGCGAACTCCTCTCGCGCTCCCGCCGCGAGTTCGGACTGCCCCGCGCATTCGTAAGCGTTCCCCAGCAGGAAAAGGGATTGCGTATCGAGCGCCGGTGGATTCACCGCTGGCCGCAGAACTTCCGCCGCCCGCGCGCATTGCTTCAGCCGCACCAGGATTTTTGCCAGCAGCGCCCGCCCCGGCAGATAGTCCGGCTTTGCCGCTGCCACTTTCTCCGCGTCCAACAGCGCCTTTTCGTTCTGATCGGTGTCCGCAAAAATCTGCGCGCGCGAATAATGCGCCAGTGGATTTGCCGGATCCCACGCCAGCACTTTCTCGAATTGCACCAGCGCCGCCGCCGAATCCCCTTTGCTCAGGTACGCCGATCCGAGCAAATTCCTCAGCTTCATGTCATCCGGCGCAATTGCGACCGCGGATCGCAGCGCCTCAATCGCTGCGTCATAAGATTCCGCTTCGATCTCCAGGCTGCCCAGTGCGCTTAGAACCGCGACGCTCTTTGGATGCTGCCGCCGCGCCGTTTGCAAAATGGACCGCGCTTCCTCGTAGTTGTGCACGCCCCGATACGCGTCGGAAAGCCCAAGCTCCGCCGGCTCGTTCCGCGGCGCAAGGGCCAGCGCTCGCCGGTACAGCTCGATCGCTTCGGGGAATCTTTCTTGTTTCGCCAAAGATTGCGCGGAGTCCAGGGCCACCCGCGCATCTTTTCTGGTCGCAGAAGTGTCCTGTTGCTCCTGCGCGGAGCGGCTCGCTTGCGGAGAAATGGGGAAGAGGAAGCAAAGAGCAAGATTTGCAATCAGAAAGTGGAATGGATTCATCGCCTGAGCAGCGAAAGCAGAACGCTCCGCAGCGGCCCATTTATTGCCAGCGGTTCGCCGCCTCGCCTGCCCTCTTTAATGAGGATATAACAAATAGGCAGATCGGGACGGAACGCTGGTGCACCAATTGAGTCAGCGCGAACAGCCCAGTCGCTTTGACGACGCTCACCGTATCTACTTCTCGCAGCCAGCAACTGAGATTGCTCTTGCTCGCGGGAAATCATTTTCGTTAGCTTACTTGCTTGCGCGCAGCGATTCCCTGACAATAAGGGGTTTAAGGTTGCAGATTTTTTCCGCACGGCTGCGGTTGCTCCACGCCCAACAGGGATGCAGGTGAGATGGCAAGCCAGGTGAATTCGACAAGGCGCATCGTTGCTTACTTTTCGATGGAGATTGCTCTGGAGAACGCGATGCCGAGCTACAGCGGCGGACTCGGCGTTCTTGCGGGCGACACGATTCGCGCGGCGGCCGATCTGCACCTGTCCATGGTGGCGGTCTCTCTGCTGTATCGAAAGGGATACTTCACGCAGCGGCTTGCCGAAGACGGTTCTCAGACGGAAGAGGCCGTCGAGTGGCCGGTAAAAGATTTCTTGCAGGAAGAGCCCGTCCGGGCCGGCGTCTCGATCGAGAACCGCCGCGTCGAGCTGCGCTGCTGGCGCTACTCCGTAAAGGGCGTGCGGGGTTTTGAAGTACCGGTCTATTTTCTGGATGCCGATCTACCCTCGAATGCCGCCGCCGACCGCAATCTCACCGGGACACTTTATGGAGGCGATCCCTACTACCGCCTCTGCCAGGAAGTATTGCTGGGCATCGGAGGCGTGCGCATGCTGCGCGGACTTGGCTACAACGACCTGACGCGCTACCACATGAACGAGGGCCATGCGGCGCTTCTGGCATTGGAACTCCTCGGGGAAGAGGCCGAGAAGGCCGGACGCACGTCCATCCGCGGCGAGGACATCGAAAAAGTGCGGAGCAAGTGTGTTTTCACGACGCATACGCCGGTTCCCGCGGGTCACGACCGCTTTCCGATGGAATACCTGACGCGCGTGTTTCCGGACCGGACAGAGTTTCTGGATTTGAAAGACGCTTCTTCCGCGGATCTGATGAAACGCGTTTTGCAGGTCGAGCAGAGTTACACCGGCCTGCAGGAAGCAGCGCGGCGCGGCGCTTCCGTGAACATGACGCAGCTCGCGCTGTGTCTCAGCACGTACGTCAACGGCGTCGCCAAACAGCACGGAGAAACTTCGCGACAAATGTTTCCGGAAGTTCCCATCGAAGCGATCACCAACGGCGTTCACGCCGGCACCTGGATGTCTCCTGCGTTTCAGCAGCTTTTTGACCGCTACATTCCCACCTGGCGGGAGGATAACTATAGCCTTCGCAGCGCGCTCGGACTGCCGGCGGAAGAAGTCTGGGCGGCGCATCTGATTGCGAAGCACGAATTGCTCGAGGCCGTGCAAAAAAAAACCGGGCTTAATTTCGACCCTGAAGTTTTCACGATTGGGTTTGCGCGCCGCGTCACCGGATACAAGCGCGCCGACCTGATTCTCACCGATCTCGACCGGCTGAGACAGATTGCCAAGAATGCGGGGCACTTCCAGATCATTTACGCGGGCAAAGCCCATCCCAATGACGGAGGCGGAAAGGACATCATTCGCCATATTTTCCAGGCGAAGAAAGCTTTGCGGAAAACCGTTCCGGTGGTTTTCCTGGATGACTACAACCTTGATCTGGGCGGAAAAATTACTTCCGGTGTGGACCTGTGGCTCAATACGCCGCAGTTTCCTCTGGAGGCGTCCGGCACAAGCGGCATGAAGGCTGCGCTGAACGGCGTGCCGAGCTTGAGCATTTTGGACGGCTGGTGGGTCGAAGGCCACATCGAAGGCGTGACGGGCTGGTCGATCGGCGAATCACGGCGTGCGGGCGCGGGCGGGGCTGAGACCGACAACGCGGCCGAAGCCGAATCGCTCTATTCCAAGCTGGAGGGCGTGATTCTGCCGATGTACTACAACGAGCGCCACAAGTTCCTGGGAGTCATGCAGCATGCCATCGCCATCAACGGATCGTTCTTCAATACACAGCGCATGGTGCAGCAGTACATTACGGACGCATACCTCCGCTGACGCCGCGGGATTCGCACGCTCAATCAAGGGGCGACAGCGGGCTGAGGAATTTTCTTCGTGCCGCGAAGCTCGGCCTCGGCATCCCGAATATTCGGCTTGGCGAAATAATCGAAAAAGTTCCACTGGCCATACTTTTCTTTGACCGCGGGCAATACCGCGTTGACCAGATCGTCGCCCGTCTTGCCTTCCTTGATTTGTTTCTTCACCAACCCTCGTAAGTCGGCCAGATAGCCTCGAAAAACTTCCACATCATGAAAGTCTCCCGGGTCCCCGTGACCGGGCACGTAGGCGACTGCCGCAGACGGTGACGTTGTCTGCAGATCTTCAAGCGTTCCCATCCATGCTTCGGTGGAAGCGTCGATCAGATTCGGCAGCGTCTTCCTCCAGAACAAATCGCCGCAGAAGACCACTTTTGCATCGGGAATCATCACCACGGAATCGCCGCCGGTGTGCCCCGGGAAGACGTGAACCAGGACTTCTCGAGAGCCGAGAACAAGCTGGACGTCCGAATCATAGAGAACGTCCGGAGCGGCCAGGGCTTCGACCATCGCTCTTTGCTCGGGCTTGATATCTTTTCCGAAAAATTTCAGGTTCTCCGTATGAATCCACTGAAACACGTTGCGCTGCGCCAGCACAACAGCGCCGGCCTGTTCGAACACGGCGTTTCCAGCAACGTGATCGAGGTGGTAGTGGGTGTTTACCACGAACTTGACGGGCAGCTTCGTCAATTTTCGGATTTCGGCAAGGAGTTGTTTTGCAGCGGCTTCGTTTTCGAAGGTATCGATGACGAGAACGCCGTCGTCACCGATGACGAATCCGGCGTTGGCCCCCGCGTCGCCTTTGGCGTCGTCAATCGCCGCATACACGTTGTGTCCGAGCGGTTTCAGCGAGAAGGGAAGGCCGCTAGCCTGCGGCGCCGCGGTTTGCGCGTACGCTCCAATAGGGAGAAGGACGGCCAAGAGAATGAATGGTAGAAGGGAACGCCAGTTTGTTTTTCGCATGGATTCGTATCCTACCCCAAGCCGTGGCACAGGCAAAACGATGGAGGGAGAACATGGCGGAATTCAGGCCCGCGCCTTCCATTCGTTTCGAATGGCCTTCAGCAATCGGCGCATTTCCGATGACGTTCCAATCGTGATGCGGACAAACCCGGGCCGCATCTCCTTGCTGCGGTCGCGCACCAGAATGCCTTGCTTCTCGAGCTTTTGAAAGAGCCGCGGACCCCCGGGTCCAAAATTCGCAAGGAGAAAATTACCTGCGCTCGGATAGGTTTTTACGTCGTGCTTTTCCAGTTCCGCGGCGAACCACGCGCGCAGGCGCTTCACTTCATTGACGTAGCCCCGCAGCGTGGCGCGGTCGGCCACAGCCGCTTCAGCCGCAACCAGGGCGGCGAGATTGACAGGGAAAGGCGGCATGGCGCGGCGGACCAAGGCGAGCGATTTCCGGCAGGCAATCACCGCGCCGAGCCGCAGGGCCGCGAGCCCGGCTACCTTTGAAAAAGTTCTGGCGACAAACAATTGCGGATACTTTCGAATCCACGGCACGACGGAGAAACCGGAGAACTCTGCATAAGCTTCGTCGATGACTACTGCTGTGTGCGTAGCGGCCTTCAAGAGTTTCCGCAGCTCCTCCTGCCGAAGAAGTGTCCCTGTGGGATTGTTGGGATTGGCAAGAAAAAGAACGCGAGGCTTTCTGCGCAGTGCCGCGATCGCGTCTTCCAAGGGGAACTCCATCTCGCTTCCATACCGGAGAACGGAAATGCGCGCGCCGTAAATCTCCGCATAGAAGCGGTACATCGGGAAAGTCGGCTCGCAAATCAGGATGCTGCTGCCGGCCTCGACGAAGGTATCGAAGAAAACACGCAGCGCATCGTCTCCGCCGTTGGTGAGCAGCAGTTCTTCCGGAGACACGCGAAAATAGCGAGCCAACCGCAGCGTTGGCGCTTGATATTCCGGGTACATGGCGATGCTCTTGGCGGTCAGATTCGCCAGCGCGCGCCGCACTGCCGGCGAGCAGCCCGTAGTGTTCTCATTGAAGTCGAGACGCAGCTTGCCGGAGCGCCCCTCGGCAGGCGCTTCGTACGTGCGGCGTTTGAGAATCGCGCCGCGCACCGGCAAGCGAACTTTCATCGGATTCCCTCCGGGGCATTTGCATGCTTCAGCAGGTCTTCGCTCCGCATGGCCAGCAATTCCCGGCGCAGTTGCTCATCGATCCTGCGCAAGATTCTACCCGAGAGTTGCCTCGCGTATCACGAGAGTTAGCGCGCATTTCTCACCACCTCGTCTCTGTGGACCCTGCCAGCACTCAAGAATATGCCTGTCATCCTGAGGGTTCGACGAAGTCGTACCCGAAGGATCTCAACCGAATGTTTACGCCGAGGTGTGGATCAGATGAGATCCTTCGCTTCGCTCAGGATGACAATGCCAGCGGGATTGGCCTTGAGAGTACACGCTTTGGTGGTGAGAAATGCAGGTTAGTGAATGGAGAAGCGAGCTGGAATTTCTCGGGTTGCCGATGCAAGGAGGTGTACTGTTTTTGGAAGGAAAATATCAGGGGCTAGGGAGTGGCCCTGGAGGCGGTCAGGCGGTGTAATTCACGGACATCTTCAGGTGCACGGCCACGCCAAACTTTCCCTTGGGCAACTCTTCCACGCGCACGACCTCGGCCACATATTCGCAGTTCATGGGATCGTGCGGCGAACTGAACGGAAAGGTCACAAACACGCGCATGCCCTTGTAGTAGGACTTCACCCGCGTGGTGAAGTAGATGCCTTCCTTGGAAACGTTGATGCTGACCGGCAAGTCTTCGAAATGTTCATCTCTGGGTTCAGACGGGCGAACGCGGACCGGCCGAGCCATTTTGGCCCTGCGACCTCTGCGCTTCTCCGGATACTGGGTGGCTGAGGCTTCTTTCATGGCGGATTTCGAGATAGGCTTTTGCTACGCAACCACTATTCGAGCATACGGCTGAAACGTCAAGCGGGTGCGCTGAATCAGATATTGCACGAGATGTACCAGAGCGAAACCGGACAGAGGGAAAAGTCATGGAAGAGAAAATCCGTAAGGACAACGCCGCGTGGAAGAAACAACTCACGCAGAATCAATATTATGTGACCAGGCAGAAGGGAACAGAACCTCCCTTCACCGGCGAGTACGAGGACACAGAGACGGCTGGAACTTATAAATGCGTTTGCTGCGGCCAGCCGTTGTTTCGTTCTGATACAAAGTTCCACTCAGGCTCCGGGTGGCCCAGCTTCTACGCCCCGGCGAGCGAGGAGGCTGTGGAATCGGAGACGGACTCAAGTCACGGGATGCGGCGGACCGAGGTGAAATGCAGCCGGTGTGATGCGCACCTCGGCCACGCCTTTGAAGACGGTCCGCAACCCACGGGGATGCGTTACTGCATCAACTCGGCCGCGCTGGAGCTGGAGGAAGACTAAAAAAGCGTCCCAGGGATCACCGAGACGCTTTTTGTGATTTTTCGACTTTCAGCGAAAAGGGAATTACGCGGCGGGGCAGGAACACGCCACCATGGAGGCTACCGGGTCGCTTTCGCGTTCCCAGACGCCGAGCAGGAGCACCTTCGTACCGGTCGGATACTTGAAAACATAATAGGTGTTCGAAAGCCCTTCGATTTCATAAAAACCAGGCCGGCGCGGATCTGGCCGCGATGGCGCGCCCCCGCTGAGAAGCAGGCGCAGTTCGGCAATCTGTTCCTGCGAATGGTTCCGCAGATCTTCCACCAGGGGCGGTTGTTTTGGGACCGTGAGTATCATTGGATTTCTCCGCCACATTCAGCTTAACTTCTCCCTCACCCATAAAGACGTAAAAAACGCGAAAATGTTTCATAGCCAACAACAAGTTTTCCGACAAATTGGCCTGCCGGCGGCCTTGGCGGCACTGCAAGAATCGCACGCTTTTGTTGGATGCGCCGGCGGGAAGGTTCGTTGTTTCCATCCGTGCTGTCCTTGCTCCGCGAGTTGCGGGCCGCAGTCCGGTAGAGGCGGGCAGTTACTCTAACTCTACCGGGACGATGTAGCCCATTTCCGTTTGACTATTTTCCCACTGTAATAAAGCGCGTGTTACTATCTATCCTGGTACTTGTGCGGCGCGGGTTTCCCTGAGATAGTGCCGTGCAGATCCTCCACCGACAGGGATGGCCACCTTGACAAAAACTGCGACGAAAAAAAGCTCGAAAAAAGAGAAGACTTCCTTCAGCAAGGACCGCCGACGCAAACACCACCATTATCTCGTAAGCGTCTACTATGCCGACGGCGAGAAGTTCGGCCGCGTGTATACGGACAAAGACAAAGCCGCGCGCTTCGCGGAGAGGCAGCGCCGCTCGCCGGTGGTGAAGTCCGCGCGCATCACGCAGGTCTCCTGAAGATTCCCGGATTTTTTGTGTTTGGCTTTTCGACGGCGCTGGCAGGCAAGGCTGTTGTAGCAACATGAATTTGTCACCCTAACGGCAACATAAAACTGTCACCCCCCTGAGAGTGTTGAGTGTTCCAGGCGGGTTTCGCCATAGTAGAGCGAGACCCGCCCATCGAGAGCTTGGTAGATCTGCACTTTGGCTCCGGCGAAGCTGAACCGGCGGGCCTGCTGGGGGATCTGGAAGCGGCGTCCCTCCCACTGCACGACGTTGTCGTTGCT
>JBGQCW010000055.1:0-9511 GCA_041495565.1 Candidatus Acidiferrum sp. | reverse complement strand
GCCTTCTTCTACGGCTGGTGTCTCTTTCTTGTCATTGCCAGCGGCTCCGTGGCTGCTCTCGCGCGCGTTTTCAGCGAGTATCTCGCAAAAGTACTTCCGATTTCTCCCGCGGGACAGACTTTCGCTGCCGTCGTGATGATCGCAATCGTGACCGCGGTAAATGTCTGGGGCACACGTAAAAGTTCTGACCTTCAGAACTGGACTACGCTCGTCAAGGTCGGCATCATCGTGCTCCTCAGCGCCGTGCTCCTCTCCGTCGGTCATCACGCCCGCGAGATTCCTTCCGCCCTGGGTGCCACGCAGCACGGACTCGGCCTCTGGTCCAATTTCGGCCTGGCGATGATCGCGGTTCTCTGGGCCTATGAAGGTTGGCAATTCGGCACCTACAGCGCCGGCGAAGTCATCGATCCGCAGAAGAATTTTCCACGGGCCTTTCTTGCCGGCTCGCTGATTCTTGTCGCTCTCTATCTCCTCGCCGTCGTCGCCTACCTCTTCGCACTCGGCCCCGCCGGTATGGCTGCCAGCGACACCATCGCCGCCACCGCCGTCGGCCAAGTCCTTGGCTCATGGGCTGGCAAAGTCGTTGCGCTCACCATCCTGATTTCCACCTTCAGCGCCGCCAATAGCGTCCTGCTCACGGCGCCCCGCGTCTTTTACGCCATGGCCAACGACAATCTCTTCTTCAAGAAACTCGCCGAAGTTCATCCGCGGTTTCAGACGCCGGCCGCCGCCATCATTGGCCTGGGCGTTTGGTCCTGCGTCCTGGTGTCCGCCGGCGAGCTGGGCTCGTTCAGCAAACTAATCGGCGGCGTCATTTTTATCGGTTGGATTTTCTACGGGCTCGGCGCCGCGGCCATTTTCCCCATTCGCCGCGCCTCGCAAGGCAGGCCCATTCCCTATCGCGTACCTGGCTATCCTTGGACGCCGCTCGTCTTCGTCCTTGCCGCGGCGGCCATCGTTGGCAACGCCATTTTTCTCGCCTTCCGCGACCCGGACCAATTCCATAATCTCATCGCCGCGATCGTGATCATGCTCCTCGGCTTGCCCGCCTATTTCTTCTGGCACAAGCGCGCGACTTGATTTGTAGTTCTTTGGAGTGGCTCCCGCCGCGGCGGGCTGTGCCTCTGATGCGCAGGAATTAACACCGCGGCCAAGCTCGACCTGGACAAGAAGCTTCCTCGACCGACGCGAACTTAGTTTTGAGGACTTCGCTCACCCAACATCTTCAAAGCTACCTCGCGCGCATGGTGAGCGCGTGCGCTCGCGGCCCCTCTCGGTTCGAGCCGCAGATAAGTTTCCAAATCTTGCAGTTGCTCCTGATAATTTCGTCTCCGCGCATACACGTCCGCCACCACCCAGACTATCCGCACCGATGAATTCCCAAATCTCCTCGAAGTCTTTGAAAGCGTCCGGGTGGAGAACAAAACCGCTCATGCAGTGACGCACTCTTGTGCACTTTTTCGGCCCTTTAGAATCAATCTTTTACGAACTCCTTTGTCATAACAAAAAAGTGAACTCTCTTCTTTTCAATCGATTGCGCACTCTTTGCATAAAATAGGGGGGGTGCGGGGTACCGGATGTAACTGGACTTCAAGTTGAACTTTAAGTGGGGCACCGAAGCCATTGATTACAACAAGTTTAGCGGATCCATATCCACCAAAATCGCCGTCTGCGGGATCTCCTTTGCATCGCAATAGGCCATCGCGCCGCTCAGCAGCTTCGTCAGCACCGATCGCTTCGGCGATTTCAACAAGAATTGGAACCGGTGCTCCTTCTTCAATCGCGCCAGTGGCGCCGTGGCTGGTCCGAGGATGCGCACGCCTTTGTCGTCGTGCGGCGAAAAATACTCCGAAAGCTGCCGTGACCAGCGGATCGCCTTCTCAAGACTCGTGTCTCGCACGATCACATTCGCCAGCGACGTAAACGGCGGGTATGCCATCATTCGCCGGAAATGTAATTCGCGCTCGAAGAATGCCGCGTAATCCTGTTTCACGGCATCTTGAATCGCATAGTGCTCGGGATAAAACGTCTGGATCAAAACGCGCCCGGCCAATTCGCCGCGCCCCGCGCGCCCGGCCACTTGCGTCAGCAACTGAAACGTCCGCTCCGCGGCGCGAAAATCCGGCAGGCTCAGCGAAGAATCCGCGGAAACCACGCCGACCAGCGTCACGCGTTGAAAATCGTGCCCCTTCGCCAGCATCTGCGTGCCCACGAGAATATCCAGCGCGCCACCCGCAAACGCTCCGAGTGTTTCTTGATATTGCCGCTTTGTGCGCGCCGTGTCCCGGTCCAGCCGCGCGATTCGCGCGCCGGGAAATTCTTTGCGCAGCCTTTCTTCCAAATGCTCGGAGCCTTCGCCGAAAAAATAGACGTATTGCGACTGGCACTTCGGGCATTGCTTCGGAACCTGCTGCGTCGAGCCGCAATAGTGGCACTCCAGCCGGTTGCGGTGTTTATGATGCGTCATCGAGATGCTGCAGTTCACGCACTGCACCGACGCGCCGCAACTTCGGCACAACACCGACCACGAATATCCGCGACGGTTGATCAGCACCAGCGCCTGCGTGCCATTCGCCAGGCATTCCTGAAGTCCTGCGTGTAGCTTTGCTGAGATTGGGCTGGCCTGGTGCGTTTGCTGAAAATCCTCGCGCAGGTCCACGATCTCCACGCTCGCAAGCGCACGATCCGCCACGCGCGAAGCCAGCGTCAGCAGTTCATATTTTCCGTTTCGTGCATGATGGTACGATTCCATCGACGGCGTCGCCGAACCAAGCAGCGCCGGCGCGCCTTCCATCTTTGCGCGCACGATCGCCACATCGCGTCCGTGGTATCTCGGAGTTTCTTCCTGTTTGTAACTGTTTTCTTGTTCTTCATCGACGATGATGAGTCCGACGTTCTCCAGCGGCGCAAACACGGCCGACCGCGTCCCCACCACGACGCGCGCCTCGCCGTTCCGCACGCGCCACCACTCTCGCGCGCGTTCCACATCGCTCAGCGCCGAATGCAGCACCGCCACGCCCTCGAAGCGCGCGCCAAACCACGACCGGCACTGCCGCCCGATCCACAGTGTGAGCGCTATCTCGGGCACGAGAACAATCGCGGTTTTTCCACGCGCCAGCGTTTCCTGCACCGCGCGCAAATACACTTCGGTTTTGCCGCTGCCCGTCACGCCGTGCAGCAACTGCACGCCGAATTCGCCCAACTCAAATCGCGCTCGGATCGCCTTGAGGACGCTCTCCTGCTCCGCATTCAACTCATGCGCCGGCGGCGTGTACCCCGCGTCAAACGGATCTTCCGCCGGATCGATGGGCTCTTCCCAGCTTTCGAGCAACCCGTCCCGCAGCATTCGGTCGATCAGCGTTCGCGTCACCTTCGCGAGTTTCAGCAATTGCGGCAAAGGCAACGGCCCGCGCTCCGTTTCCAGCAATTCGCGGATGCGCTCTTCTCGGCGTTTTCTCTGCGCGCTCTGCGTCTCTGCGTTATCTCTTTCTTCGCTTTCCTTCGCCTGCGTCTCCGCAAGCGCCGTATCGCCGCCCTTCCACGCGACGATGCGTTGCACTTTGCGTTTTCTGCCTTGAATGCTTTCGTGAATGTCAATGAGTCCGCGCCGTTGCAGTCTTTGCAATCCGGAACCATCGACGCCAAGTTTTGCCGCTGGACCAAGGGGCAGTACGCCATTGTTCTTTTTCAGTTTTGCGAGGAGTCCTGCTTCACCGCTCGTGAGGCCATGCGACAACTCACCGCCGCTCAAGCTGTCCGCCGCGCCGCGGCCTGCATCCGTCAAAATAATCTGCCGTTGCGATTTCAGCTCAGTCACCGGCGGCAGCATCGCTCGAAAAACTTCACCGATTGGCGCCAAGTAGTAGCCCGCGATCCAATGCGCCAGCTCGATCAACTTCGGCGTCAGCGCGGGAACAAGATCCAATACCCGGGTGATCTCACGGATTTTTGCTCCCTGCGGCGCGCTCTCCGCCAGTTCCACAACGACGCCAACCAGGGTTTTTTTTCGGAACGGCACGAGCACCCGGCTGCCCGGCTGCACCGTTCCGCGTAACGCTTCCGGCACCGCGTACGTGAACGTCGTACGCAGCGGCACCGCCAGCGCCACATTGCAAAAAGAAGAGTTCATCTCGCCGTGTAGTGTATCAGCAGGAGGAAACGCCGCAGACAATCCGTGACCGTCATCCTGAGCGCATCCGACTTGTCCTGAGCGGAACGAAGGATGAGCATGCGCGATCGACCTGTCCCGGCCTTGTCGGGAAGATTCCGGCCTTGCCGGAAAGGACCTCAGCGTAGGAATTGTCAGGAATTGGTGATGTGGAGGAATATCGCTATCTGCTAATTAAAACAATCCCAAGAAAAATCGTCACGATACCCGCAAATTGCCAGCGTGATATACGTTCGCGCAGAAAAATAGCCGCGAGTGCCACGGTCACTGCTCCATAGAGCGAGCCAAGCACGCTCATCACGGCCACGTGTTCCATCTGCATTCCGCGATTGCTGAGGATGAATGCGCCCGTATCGAGAAAACCCATCGTCGCGACGAGCCATTTCGTATCATCGCGCGGCAGGCGTATCGGCTTTTTTCCAGCAAGGATCAAAATCGCCGCCAAAGCCGAACTCGTCAGCCGAATCATCCAAACCGTTTGCGTCGCTCCTACTCGCGGCACGATATGCGTTCCCAGCAGCCAGAAAAGGAAACCAAATCCAACTCCCGCAAGAATCGCCCATTCGATTCCTGCTCCGCTGCGCCGCACTCCTTCTGTGTCCTCGGCGTCCGGTGCTTTCTCTCCACCTGCAACGACGATCGCGCCCAGCAAGACGCAGACAATTCCAGCCGTCCGCGCGGCGGTCAGCCGCTCGCCGCTCAACAGCGAAAGCAAAAGGGTCAGCGCCGGATAACTGGCCGAGAGTGGCGCCACCACCGCCATCTTTCCGATTTCAAACGCCCGATAGAGAGCCAGCGTCGAACACGCGTTGATGCCGCCCGCGAGCAAACCCCACGCCCATGGCTGCCATCCCGATCCATCCGTGAGATGTCCCCATCCTCCGAGCCACGGCAGAAAAATCGTCAGCAGGAGAAATCCGATGAATTGCATGTAAAACATGGCGCGGAGTGCGCCGATGCGGCGGGTTGCAAATCGCGCGAGAAAATCGGCGCCGCCCCAGGTGAGCGCGGTCAGCAGGCCCAGCAGGATTCCCATGATGGATTACGCGGACTTGCCTTTTTTGACTTCCAGGCCGAGAACCGCCATGACTTTTTGGAGATCTTTCCAGACTTCGCTCTTCGCTGGCGGATTGCGCAGCAAATAGGCAGGGTGATACGTGGCGAGCAACTTTCTTCCGCGAAATTCCAGCCATTGTCCGCGGAATTGCGAAATTCCGCGATTGGTTTGGAGCAAAGTCTTTGCGGCGACAGCCCCCAAACAAACAATCACTTTCGGAGCGATGGTATCGATCTGGCGCAAGAGAAATGGCGAGCAAGTGCTTACTTCTTCTTCTTCCGGTTGGCGATTCTCCGGCGGGCGGCACTTCACGACGTTGCAGATATAAACATCTTTGCGCTGCAGGCCCATCGCTTCGATCATCTGCGTCAGCAATTTCCCGGCGCGCCCGACGAACGGCAATCCTTGCGCGTCTTCATCGGCGCCCGGCCCTTCTCCCACAAAGACCAATTCCGCCTTGGGATTTCCGTCGCCGAAAACAATTTTATTCCGCGTGCCGTGGAGCTTGCAGCGCGTGCACTCGCCAAGATTGTCTCGGATCTTGAGCAAGGTATCGTCCGCAATTTTTTCCACCGCCTCGAAAAGAGATGGCCCTGCTGCCACCGGCAAAGGCAACGGTGAAATCTTCGGAACCGCTGGGGCGGCCATCAGTGCGGTCTTTCGCAACTCGGGCTTGTGGGCGGGTTTCGGTAAAGTTGGTTCCTCTTCGGAAATCATGTTCGGGGTAGCTGCAACCGCGGGTCGTTCCAAGGGCCGTGCAACGCCGGTCCCAAGCTCAGCGCCCCGGTCCCGATAAAACAGGCGGATGCCAATGTCTTCGTAGAAACCGAGGCGGTCCGCTATTTTCTTATGGAGAGTTTCAGGGATGCGCTCGGCCATGGCGAGGTCAAACGGCGAAGCGTTTCGCGGCCGTCGTTCCGTGCAGCACGCTTCGGAGGCGCACGACTTCATCCAGGATGCGTTGCGCCACTTCGCTCTTGCTCAATTTCGGGAGCGCGAGGTCGCGTCCATCGCGAGAAAACAAAGTCACGACATTGGTGTCGTGATCGAAGCCTGCGCCTTCCGCGGTGACGTCATTGGCCACGATCAAATCGGCGTTCTTTGCGGAGAGTTTTTTTCGCGCGTTTTCCGCGACGTGGTCCGTTTCCGCCGCAAATCCCACAACGATTTTTTGGCCTTTATTTTTCGCCACGTCCGCAAGAATATCCGTTGTCGCTTCCAGCGAAATCGTCAGCGACGCCTCGCTCTTCTTGATCTTCTCCGCGTGCCACTCCACCGGGCGGTAATCCGCCACCGCGGCGGCCAGAATGGCAACGGAAGCGCCATCAATCCGATCCAGAACGGCGCGATGCATCTCTTTCGCCGTTCGAACATCAACGCGTTCGACACCCGCGGGCGTTTCCAAATTCACCGGCCCGCTCACCAGAATCACTTTCGCGCCACGCCGGGCCGCCGCTTCCGCAACCGCGTAACCCATTTTGCCGGACGACCGGTTCGTCAAATAGCGAACGGGATCAAGGTCCTCGCAAGTCGGTCCAGCGGTCACCAGAACCGTGTCGCCGGCCAAATCCCGTTCCGCTTTCAGCGCTTCGCGCACCGCCGCGACAATGTCTTCTTGTCCTGCAAGCCGACCCGCGCCCGTCATGCCGCAGGCCAGGTAGCCCTCCGCGGGATCCACAATTTTCACGCCGCGCGCGCGCAGCATCTCAACATTTTCCTGCGTCGCGGCGTGGTTCCACATATTCACGTTCATGGCCGGAGCCATCACCACCGGCGCGGTCGAAGCCAGATACAAAGTCGTCAGAAAATCGTCGGCGATTCCGCGCGCAAATTTGGCAAGAATGTCCGCCGTGGCCGGCGCAACCAGCAAGAGGTCGGTGCGCTGCGCAACCGCAATGTGTTCGATGGCGCTTTCGAGGTTGGCTTCGCCCCCCGAGGAATCGCCGAAGAGGTCGGTGATCACTTTCTGTCCGCTCAAGGCGGCAAACGTCAGGGGAGTAATAAACTCCCGCGCCCCGCGCGTCATCACCACCTGCACGGTGAATCCGTCCTGTTGCAGTCGGCGCACCAGCTCCGCGGCTTTGTAGGCCGCAACTCCGCCGGTCACACCAAGCGTGATTCGCATCGCTGCCTTCCGCGGCCCGCTACTTCCGCCG
Organism: Candidatus Acidiferrum sp.; assembly: GCA_041495565.1. Taxonomy (GTDB): domain Bacteria; phylum Acidobacteriota; class Terriglobia; order Acidiferrales; family UBA7541; genus Acidiferrum. Next base: position 2,130 of record JBGQCW010000055.1, on the reverse strand, counting down.
CTTGTTCCCTTCCTTATCCACGTCGATCGACGCCGGCTCCACGAAGTCGTACTCGAGCAGGCTGTGCTCCAGCTCTTCGCACGCGATTCGCGTGGCCTTCAGGGTTCTTGGGTTTTCGATCAACGACGGCGCACCTGCCATGATCTGCCGTGCGCGCCTCGCCGCCAGTACGACGTAAGCAAACTGGCTTTCCGGAGCTTTCGTCAGCACAGTCATATCAGTCATTCCCTCCCAAACGATGCCAGAAGTTGTTCCACTCTCGCCCTCCGCCGCGCGCTGGTGCAGTGCAGGGCAGTCACAATCGCCTGCGCTTCGCGTCCAGCACGTTCCACATCTTCGTTCACCACGCAAAAATCATAATACTTGCCGAACGCCGCAATCTCGTCACGCGCTTTCGCCAGCCGCCGCGCAATCTCGTCACCGGTATCCTGTCCGCGGCTGCGCAACCTGCGTTCCAGTTCCTCGCGTGACGGCGGCAAAATAAAAATCGCCACCGACTCCGGCAGCTTTTCCTTAACCTGGGCCGCGCCTTGCACATCAATCTCCAGAACCAGATCTCGCCTGGTCTTCCGCGATTCCTCCAGCCACTTCTTCGGCGTGCCGTAGGAATATTTTCCAAAAACTCGCGCGTACTCCAGGAATTCGCCGCGCGAGACCATGGCGTCGAATTCCGCTTCCGTGACAAAATCATAGCACTTCCCGCTGGCCTCGGTCGCGCGGCGCGCCCGTGTAGTACATGAGATCGAAGGCATCGTCCCGGGCAGCTCCAAAATTTTCTGCACCAGCGTGGACTTGCCCGACCCCGATGGTCCCGAAACAATCAACACCAGCGGCGCAATTTCCGTCTCCATGCTCATTCGATGTTTTGTACCTGCTCCCGCAGTTTTTCGATTTCCGCCTTGATCTCCAGCGCCAGTCCGGTGATGGCCAATGCTTCGCTCTCCACGCCGGGCGTTTTGGACAGCATGGTGTTCGCCTCGCGGTGCATTTCCTGCAAGAGAAAGTCCAATTTCTTCCCCAGCTCCCCCGCACCGTCCAGCAATTTCCCGAACTGCTGCAAGTGGCTGCTCAGCCGGTCCAATTCTTCACTGATATCGCTGCGTTCCGCAAGCAGCGCCGCCTCCTGTGCAAGCCGCGCCGGATCGATCCCCGTCCCGCCCAGCAATTCCTTCAGCTTGGTATCGAGACGGCGCAAAAACGCCGGCCGCAGCGTCGCCGCGAGCCCGCGCACTTTCACGGTATCTTCACCGATCCTCGCAAGCCTTGCCCGCAACTCCTCGACAAGATGCTTGCCTTCCGCCCGCCGCATATCATCCAGCTTTGCCAGCGCATCCCGCAAGCAGCCGTCCAATGATTGTCCCAGCTTCTCTTGCTCTTCTTCCGTCTCCGGCACGGCTGTCGTGACCCCGGTGATCACTCCGGGCAATCTCAACAGCGCCACAACGTCCATATCCGTTGCGGCTCTCGTTTCCTGCCGCAGCGCTTCCGCCGCCTTCAGGTAGGCCTGCACCAACTCCTTATTTACCTGTACGGGCGCCGTTTTCCCTGGTTCCACCGCGACGGTTACTTCCACATGCCCGCGGTGAATATTTTCTCGCACGATCTGGCGAAGGCGCAGCTCGTAGAGGTCAAATCCCTCCGGCATTCGCAGCTTCAAATCGAGGAAGCGGTGATTCACGCTCTTCACGCTTACACGCACCGCCCAGCCATGAAGCTCGCCGCGCGCTTGCGCGTATCCGGTCATCGAGAAACATTCCGTTTTCTTCGTTTGTGCTGTAGTCGTTTGGCTCATAAGGAATCCGATGAAGCATCAAGCTTTGCTGTCTCGGCCTGCGCCGGTGCGAGCATATCGTCGTCCGCAAATTGCAAATCGTGAAGCCGCGCATACGTGCCGCCGCGCGCGATCAGTTCCGCATGCGTGCCACTTTCGCGGATGTGCCCGTCTTCCAAGACGAGAATCCTGTCCGCCCGGCGAATCGTCGCGAGGCGATGCGCAATCACGAAGGTGGTCCGCCCTACCATCAGGTTGGCCAGAGCCTTTTGCACGTACATTTCGGACTGCACATCCAGTTCGGAAGTCGCTTCATCCAGAATCAGAATCGGCGAATCTTTCAGGATCGCCCGCGCGAT
>JBGQCW010000054.1:0-9615 GCA_041495565.1 Candidatus Acidiferrum sp. | reverse complement strand
GGCGCGGTTGGGGTTGGTTCACGGGAGTCAGCGACGCGTTGGTGAGCGTGTTTTTTCCGGCCGGGTGCCGCGTCTGCGACCGGGTGTTGACCAGCGCGAGCAGGGTTCCCATTTGCGAGGAATGCCTGGCCTCGTTTGTTCCAGCGCTAGGAATCGCGTGCGAGATTTGCGGGCGGCCCCTGCCAGGGTGGATGCGAAAACCGGGGCAGCCCTTGCTCTGCCCGGCTTGCATGGACAAGACCTACGCCTTTGACCGTGCGCGAAGCTTTGCGGCGTATGACGGCGCGCTGGTGGAAGCAATCCTGCTGCTGAAATTCGAGCAGATCACCCCACTGGGGTCATGGTTTGCGGAGCGGCTGGCGGAAGTTGTGCGCGGCGAAGGAGATGCGATGGCGGCGGACGTGGTGGTGCCTGTACCGCTGCACCGGGAACGCGAGAGGGAGCGCGGGTATAATCAAGCGGCGCTGCTTTCCCGGCCCTTGGCGAAGCGGCTGCGCCTGCCGCATAAGGCCGTACTGCTGATGCGAACGCGGGCCCGGCCGGACAAGCGAATCCTCACCCTGGAAGAAAGATGGGAGTCCGTGCGTGGCGCTTTTGCCACACGTCCAGGCAGCCAAGTTGACAATCTACGCGTCTTACTGGTAGATGATGTATTGACGACAGGAGCGACGCTTGATGCCTGCGCACGGGCACTGCGCAAGGCAGGGGCCAAATCAGTGCTCGGGCTGACAGTGGCACGGGCGGTCAGAAACCCGATGCCCAGCTCCAGCAAGTGGTAAGATAACCCAAGAAAGTGCGATGGGCGCAAACCGGCACATGTCGGTGGATTCCCGGGGGCGCTATACCCCCGAAGCAGATAGCCCGGCTGTGTCCGGCACCGAGGATCCCGCAGGCAGTAGATCCCACAACTTGCTTTCGACACGCCGTGCATCGCTGATGCAAGAGCCGGTGCTGGTGCTGAACGCGACGTTCGAGCCGATTAACGTGACGGCGGTGCGGCGCGCCATGGTGCTGATGCTGAAGGGCGTGGCGCAGGCTGAAGAGATGCATAACGCGGAAGTGCATTCCGCGACGCATGCCCACAAAGTGCCGTCGGTGATTCGTCTGTTGGCGTACCGGCACATTCCGCAGCAGAGCCGGGCCCTTTCCCGGAAAAACATTTTGCTGCGCGACCGGAACACCTGCCAGTTCTGCAGCAGAGTTTTTCCCAGCTCGGAATTGACGCTGGACCACGTCGTGCCCCGGTCACGGGGCGGGCGGTCCTCCTGGGAAAACCTGGTGGCGTGCTGCTATCGCTGCAATAACGGCAAGGGCGACCGGACCCCGGAAGAGGCTGGACTAAAACTGACCCGGCGGCCCCGGCCGTTCACATTGCACACCTCGCGGCAGCTCATGCGGCTGATCGGGCACCGAGACGAACGGTGGCGTAAGTATTTGTTTTACTAGGAGTTTCCCAGCTCAATCGAAATTTTTTAGAAAATTTTGACGAAAAGGAAACCTTTTTCGCTGGCGTACATCTAACTTATCAAATCCACTTCGAGGACACACCCCGGGAGGCGGTTAGAGCGAAGGCTCTAACCGCTTCTCTCCTTTCCGGACCGAAATTTCGCGGCTAATGGTTTTCTACTATCTCTTCGGTCTGTTTTCCGGAAAGCTTTTCAACGCCGATTCCTCATCTGGAAATTCAGGGAAAACCTGATAGAGGTGGGTGACTTTGAGAATTTCTTCGACTCTTGACGACAAGCCGATCACTTTCATTTGTCCACTTTGTCTGACGACCGAAACGTAGACGCGCGCGAGCTCGCCAATCCCCGAGCTATCCAGATATTGCAACCCGCTCAGGTTCAGGACGATGTCTTTGTGGCCTTGCTTCAGCAGTCTGGAAATGGAATCGCGCAGCGCGCCTGTTTCGAAGGAGGTCAATCGCCCCGAAATATCCAGGAGAGAGACAACACCTGCCTGACGAATCGTGATGGAGAAGTTTGAATCGGTCACGGATGGCACCCTATCTGCCGGGGGAGTTATTCTACCTGCGAGAAACAACAGGTGCACAAATATTCCAGGGAAAAGACGATGCTTGTGGAAAAGAACGCGGGTTCAAGCACGACGAATGATGCGGCGCGAATGGCTATTGGCGCATGACCACGCGCAGACCGCGCCGCCAGCTTTCCGCGAGGCCCACGCGAACGATCTCGAGTTCCGCTGAGAGATAGCTTAGGAGCTCGTCCGTCGAGGGATGGAATCGCAACGCCGGTGCGACCAGGTAGACGAGAGGCGGCGCCGGCTGCAATTCGACCGCGGGGAAATAGCCGTAGCGAGCGATTTCTCCACTCTGCAAATGGCGCCGAACGCGCAACCAATAGTCGGCAGCCTGCAGCGGCAGGTGAATGTGCTCGCCGGTTTTCAATTCGATGATCGCGAGCCGCCCCGCGCGCGTCACGGTAAGGAGATCGAGAATGCCGTGCTCGCCGCCGGCGTTGGCAAAAACCTGAGCGTAGACAAAGCGCTGATCGAGTGCGGCGTCAATGCGCGTGACATCCTCGCGAACGATGGATTCCAGCCAGCGTTCGGCTTGCGCGCGGTAGAGCGAATGGCGAGTATCGCTGGCGAGCGGGTGCCGATAGACTTCGAGATCGTGAAGAAGATGCTTCAGGGCGGGGCGTGAGGCAGAGGAAAGTTCTTCGCGGGCATCAGAGATGCCGAAAAAAACACGTCCATCGTCCCAGCGGGCGAAGGGAAGGCCGCGAAAACGCAGCCAAACTTCACGGGATTGCGCAACCGGATGCAGCGTTATCGCCTGCGGAGCCAGCGCGACGATCGCTTCGAGCGCGGGCCGCGCCCGATCGAGAAGAGCTTCCGATTCGCGATGCGTAACGAGCCAGGTATCGAGGTTCGCGGCACGGCGCGGATCGATCTTTTCCAGGGTTTCGAGCGCCGGATTGCGCTCATACAGCTCCACAACGAAACGGGAATTGAGTGCGGCGAGGCGGTGGGCCACGGTGCGGCTGGCATTCTTGGGAAGAATGATACGCAGAGTCGCAACTGTGCCGCGATGATTGGCGTGCAGCGTTCGCGTGAACCAGAGCAAGGCAAAGGTGAGACTGTTGTCGGCCGTGTCGGAAGACTCTCCGTCCGGCACCGCCAGCAGCGCGATGTACGCGGAGCCGCGGCGGAGAAGTCCGCGGGCGTAATTGCCGGAGAGAGAATGCTCGAGATCCGGAGAGACGGTCAGCGACTCGAGCGTTTCGTCCGGAAATTGTTCGGCAAGAAGTTGCTTGAGGCGGCCGCGGAATTCTTCGCGAGAGAGTTGGCGGGCACTTCGCTCAAAATCCGTGCGGATGAATTCGAGCCGGTCCGGCTTGGCACGGCCGAAGCGTTCGACGGCCAGCGCGAGCCGGTGTTCCGAATGATCGGTAATCGCCAGGACTCGCCGCGTGAGATTGAACTGCTCCGACCAAAGATGAAGAAGCGGTTTTTCGCCGGCGCCGCGCACTTCCCAGGACATTCCAGAGAAAGGCGCGACCCGGCCGCCGTTCTCTCGCACCTCGACTACACCCGTGGAAACAAATTCCTCCAGGCTGGCTTGCAATTCAGCGGCGAATTCCACGGCTGGATTATAGAGGAGATACTTACCCTACGAACTATTCTTTTGTAAAGTCTCAAACGGGAGAGGAATGAACGGGACTCAGCGGCCGACGACGAGCCGCTGCACTAAGGGTTCCGGAAGCCGGGCGGCGCGCATGCGTTCCTGGACGGCGGCAATATCGTAGGGCACGCGCCAGAATTCAACGGTCTGGTGATCCAGGTCCGCGATGGCGAAGGCGGCACGCGGATCGCCGTCGCGTGGCTGGCCGATCGAGCCGGGATTCAAGAGATACCGGCGAGGCAGCTCAATGCGCAGCGCGGCAAAAGATTCGCTCGAGCGAGGACGAATCTGGAGGACCTCGAGGTGCGAGTCCAGATAAGAAAAACCGCCTTGGTGATGGGTGTGGCCGAAGAAGGTGACTTCGGCGGTGGAGTCCAGAAGGCCGTCGAGGGCCTGAGCGGGCGTGAAGACGTATTCGTCTTCATCCTGAAACGCGCCATGAACGAGCACGACACCGTCCGTGGCGAGAGGTCCCTGAGGCAGTGCCGCAAGCCAAGAGAAGTGATCCGGCTTAAGTTGCGCACGCGTCCAATCCACGGCGGCCTTGGCGACGGGGTTGAAATCGTCAGTGGACATAACGCCAGTGACGGCCTTGTCGTGATTTCCGCGGATGGTTTGCGTGCCCAACTCGCGCAGTTTTGCGGTTACTTCGTTGGGATCGGGGCCGTAACCAACCACGTCACCCAGGCAGACGGAAAGATCCCAGCGGCCTTTGGCGGCCTCAAGGACGGCGTTGAGTGCAGTGGCGTTGGCGTGAAGGTCGCTGAGAACGAGAATCCGCATTCCTAGTATCCGGAAAATGACCTTGAGTATAGATGAACACGCCAGCCGATGCACGATTCAATGCAGATCTTCCACAGAAAGCGCGACGCAGAGAACGGCAATAAGTTTGCCTAACAAAGCGATTATTTTATGTGAAATTTAGGTTCGATAACTGGCAGAGTACGCTTCCAAAAGCAAAGTGCGCGGATGCAGGTTGAGGTTGGGGATGGGGGCTGGCAATTTCTTAGCTAGATGGCGAAACATTCGGGCGGTGTCGTTCGTCTATACAGGTGCAGCTCGCAACGCAGTTGTTCTAGGCAAGATTCAGAAAAAACCCCGCGGTGGCAGCCGCGGGGCTATGACACGCAGTCTTTCCGGCCGTTAGTCCAGGAAGAAGAGGTGTCTTCCGGGCGAGACTACTCGCCCGCATCGCGCGTGTCAACTCCATCTAGCCAACGGCGCACTGTTGTGCAGCTGACTCGATCCTGAACGAAAGGAATTTGACACGCATGAAAACCAAACTGTTTTTCCGCAGTATCGCTTTGCTGGCGGCCATTGCTTTGACCGTGCCGGCATTCGCGAAGCCCTTCGCCAAGAACATCAACATTTCGCAGAACGCGAAACTCGGCAAGTCCGAGTTGAAAGCCGGTGAATACCGTTTGCAGATCGAAGGAAACAAGGCCACCGTCCAAAAGGGCAAGCAGGTCGTTGCCGAGTCCGAAGGACGCTGGGAAGACCGCAGCACCAAGGCCTCCTATGACTCTCTGCTGGTCGGCGAAAACGGGCAAGTGAAGGAAGTCCGCTTCGCGGGCCAAACCCGTGTTTTTGTTTTCAGCGAGTAAACGAGGAGATTCCGTGACTCCTTTCCTTGGGACGAGAGGGAGGCTGCAGTCGACTGCAGCCTCCCTTCTTGTCATGCTCGCCGCGGAACTTCTGAAGTGGCAAAATCCAGCAGCGAGCGCGAGTGAAATCTTTCCGTTCCTCGCGCTCGGCGCACGCAAGACCGTTATAAACCACGTAGCATCCCTCTCCCTACACTAGCCAGCCCACACGCTAACTAGCGTATGAACATGCAGTCGCCGTAACTATAGAAGCGGTAGCCTGCATCAACGGCGTGTTTGTAGGCGGTGAGAACATGGTCGCGGCCCGCGAAAGCGGCGGCCAGCGCGAGCAGCGTGGAACGCGGCAAATGAAAATTTGTGAGCAGGCCCTGCACAACCCGAAACTGGAACCCCGGAACTATGAACAGCCGCGCATCGGCTTTACCGGCAAGCACGAGTGCCGCGGAACCTGCTTCGGCGGAGCGCTGCGCGGCGTCTTCCAGAGCACGCACGACGGTTGTGCCGATAGCCACGATGGGCCGGCCGGCGACGCGTGCGGCCTGGATGCGATCGGCAGTTTCGTCAGGGATTTCATAAGATTCGGCATGCATCACATGACCTTCGAGCGTTTCACTGTGAATGGGTTGAAACGTGCCGAGCCCCACGTCCAGCGTCAATTCACAAATTTCCACACCGCGCGCGCGAAGTTTTTCCAGAATTTCAGTTGAGAAGTGCAGTCCTGCCGTCGGTGCCGCAATGGCGCCGGGACGCTTGGCAAACACCGTCTGGTAGCGTTCGCGGTCCGATGCTTCATCGGCGCGATCGATGTATGGCGGGAGCGGCACGTGGCCGAGCCGCTCGAAATGCTCGCCAACGCTGCGCTCGTTATGAGAAACGAATCGCAGTGTGCGCAAACCGAGTTCTCCGCGCGCAATCACCTCGCACTCGAGTTCACCTTCGCCAAAGAAAACCCGTTCTCCTACGTGCATCTTTCGGCCAGGCCGAACCAGCGCTTCCCAGTTATCGGCATCGAGCTGACGAGTAAGAAAAATCTCTACCTTGCCGGTGAGATGCTCCGAGCGTGTGGAGCGAGAAGGAAGCTGTGAATGAACACCGGCGCGCCGTCCGAAGAGGCGCGCGGGAATGACACGCGCATTGTTGAATACGAGGAGTTCATTGCCGCGAAGAAGATCTGGAAACTCCACGAAGAGCCGATCCTCAAACGCGCCGGTAGAGCGATCCAACAAGAGCAGTCGCGAAGATTCGCGGCGGTCGAGAGGTCTCTGCGCGATCTGATCCTGAGGCAGGCAATAATCGAGCTCGTCCAGTCGCATGAAATGTGGAGTCTAGCAGCAATCCTCATAACGACAAGAAAGGAAAGGAGAAAGCTCCAGTTTTGCCGATTGGGGGAGCGAATTGCGAAGAAATAGTGCGAGCACACGTGACTACAAAGTCCGTCATAACATACACAAAAATAAGAATTTAAGTTGGCTTTACGGAGTTTCAAATTTTAACTTGACAATGTCACGCGCATATTTTATTATGCGCATGCAGTGATGTTTGGAGGGCACAAAATGAGAACACTTACGAGGTGGGAGCCCTTTCGCGGGGCAACCAGTCTGCAAGATCAAATCAATCGCGTATTCAATGACGTTTTGGAGCGGACGGGGGAGGAATCCAGCCTAACCGCATGGGCCCCTGCCGTGGACATCTACGAGACGGAGCAGGAATTGGTAGTGAAGGCTGATCTGCCGGAGGTCGATCCCAAAGATCTGGACATCCGCGTGGAGAACAACATCCTGACGATTCGCGGGGAGCGCAAGTTTGAGAAGAAGGTGAACGAGGACAATTACCTGCGCGTCGAGCGCTCCTACGGCACGTTCTCCCGGAGCTTTACGCTGGCGAACACCGTAAATTCAGAAGCCATCAAGGCCGACTACCAGAACGGCGTGCTGACGCTGAGCATCCCGAAGCGCGAGGAAGCCAAGCCCAAGCTGATCAAGGTCAACGTCGGGACACCGGCGATGGCCGCCGCCGCTGGCAGGTAAGCTACCAACGAAGTTGCGGCAATAAGGAGGGGCTGGCGTGTGGGCCAGCCCCTTTTCTACAGAAGCAGTGAAAATGAGGCCCGTATGCTGCGATTTGAAAAAATGACGGTCAAAGCACAGGAAGTGGTGCAAAGCGCACAGGAAGTAGCCGCGCGGCACGAAAACCAGCAGGTTGAGCCGGTGCATCTGCTTGCGGCGCTCGCGGCGCAGGCCGACGGCGTGGTGCCACCGCTTCTGGCACGGTTGGGTATTCGCAGCGAAGCGTTGACGCAAGAGATCGAGCGGGAGATTGGCCGTTTGCCGAAGGTACAGGGCTTTGGGCAACAGCATCTGGGGCGGACTTTGAACGATGTGCTGGAGCGCGCGTTCAAAGAGGCGGACAACTTCAAAGACGAGTACGTTTCGACAGAACACCTGTTCCTGGCCATTGCGGGACAGGATCGCGATCCCGCCGGGCAATTGCTGAAGCAGCAAGGCGCTTCGCACGAAGCAATTCTGCAAGCATTGACGGGCGTGCGCGGAACGCAGCGCGTGACGTCGCAGAATCCCGAGGCGACCTACGAGGCGCTGGACAAATATTCGCGTGACCTGACGGAATTGGCGCGGCGTTCGAAACTCGATCCGGTGATTGGACGCGACGAAGAAATTCGCCGCGTGATGCAGATCCTGGCGCGGCGCACGAAAAATAACCCGGTTCTGATCGGCGAGCCGGGCGTAGGGAAAACAGCGATTGTGGAAGGCCTGGCTCAGCGGATCGTTTCCGGCGACGTGCCCGACGTGCTGAAGACCAAGCGCCTCGTGGCGCTGGACCTGGCTGCGCTCGTAGCGGGTGCGAAGTACCGCGGCGAATTCGAAGACCGGCTGAAAGCCGTTTTGAAGGAAATTACGGAAGCCGAAGGACAGATCATCCTGTTCATCGACGAACTGCACACGCTGGTGGGCGCGGGCGCCGCGGAAGGCGCGATGGATGCGTCCAACATGCTGAAGCCGGCGCTGGCGCGGGGCGAGCTGCGCGCCATCGGCGCAACGACGCTGAACGAATACAAGAAACGCATTGAGAAAGATCCGGCGCTGGAACGCAGGTTCCAGCCGGTGCTCGTCAGCGAGCCGACAGTCGAGGATACGATCGCGATTCTGCGCGGGTTGAAAGAACGTTACGAAGTACATCACGGCGTGCGAATCAAGGATGCGGCGATTCTTGCTGCAGCAACGCTCTCGCACCGTTATATCTCGGATCGCTTCCTGCCCGACAAGGCCATCGACCTCATCGACGAAGCGGCGGCGAGCCTGCGGATGCAGATCGACTCCCTGCCCGTCGAAATTGATGAAATTGAGCGGCGAATCATGCAGCTGGAGATCGAGCGCCAGTCGCTGTTGAAAGAGACGGATGCGCACTCGAAGGAACGCCGCAAGCAGATCGAGAAGGAACTGGCGGCGCTGAAAGAAGATTCGAGCGGACGCAAGGCGAGGTGGCAGGCGGAAAAAGAAGCCATCGGAAAAATTCGCAAGCTAAAAGAGCAGATCGAGCAACTCAAGGCGGAAGAGCAGAAATACGAACGCACCGGCGAGCTGGCCAAAGTAGCGGAAATCCGCTACGGCAAGAGTGCCGCGGCAGAGCGCGATTTGAAGCAAGCCGAGGAGCGTTTTACTTCGGTGCAGAAAGACGCTCCAATGCTGAAGGAAGAAGTCGACGAAGAAGACATCGCGAAACTCGTGAGCAAGTGGACGGGAATCCCCACGGGGCGCCTGCTGGAAGGCGAAGTGCAAAAGCTCATTCATATGGAAGAGCGGCTGCGGCAGCGGGTGGTCGGTCAGGACGACGCGTTGGGGCGCGTTTCGAATGCCGTGCGGCGCAGCCGCGCGGGACTTTCCGACGCGAAACGGCCCATCGGCTCGTTCATTTTTCTGGGGCCGACGGGCGTGGGGAAAACCGAGTTGGCGCGGGCCCTGGCGGAGTTCCTTTTCGACGACGAGAAGCTGATGATCCGCATCGACATGAGCGAGTACATGGAAAAGCACAGCGTCTCGCGGCTCATCGGCGCGCCTCCGGGCTACGTTGGGTACGAAGAGGGCGGACAGCTCACGGAGCAAGTACGCCGGCATCCGTATTCGGTGATCTTGTTCGACGAAATCGAAAAGGCGCACCCCGATGTGTTCAACGTACTGCTGCAGATTCTCGAGGACGGACGGCTCACCGATGGCAAGGGCCGCACGGTGGACTTCCGGAACACCGTGCTGGTGATGACCAGCAATGTGGGCTCGACGGCGATCTTCGAATTGTCGGGCAAAGATCCGGAGCGCGCGCGGAAGGAAGCAATGGAAGCATTACGCGCTTCGT
>JBGQCW010000053.1:0-9630 GCA_041495565.1 Candidatus Acidiferrum sp. | reverse complement strand
TCTCTGGGACTTCGGGTCCGCCGCAAGACACCATCAGCAGAATTGCCCCTGGCTGGGAGAGCGTTCCCGCGCGGGAATCCCGCTGCTGCGCGGCGCCATGTCGCCGGAAATGGGACGCGCGGAAAATGTTGCGCGCAAAATTAAAGTCGAACTCGAGAAGCGCGGGCTGCACAAGCAGCCGCTCGGCATTGACGTCGTTGAGCCGCCGATCCTCTTCGCCTTGCAAAAAGAAGGAATCACCATCGTCGATGGCCAACAGCTCATGTCCGATGCTCGCGTCATCAAGACGCAGGATGAGATCGCGCTGCTCAATCACTCGGCGATGATGGTGGATGCCGCCTACGACGAGTTGTACCGCGCGATGAAGCCGGGCATGAGCGAAAATCAGGCCGTCGGGCTTGCCAGCAAAGTGCTCTACGACCTCGGCTCCGAATATGTCGAAGCTGTGAACGCGATTTCTGGTGAGCGCTGCAATCCTCACCCTCACGTGTTTTCCGATCGTGTGCTTCGCCCCGGCGATCCCGTTTACTACGACATCCTCCATTCCTACATGGGCTACCGCACCTGTTACTACCGCTGCTTCACGATTGGCTACGCCTCGCACGCAATGATCGACGCCTACAAGCAGTGTCGCGAGTATCTGGATGCGGCAATCTCTCTTGTGCAACCGGGCCGGACCACCGCGGAGATCGCTTCGGTTTGGCCGAAGGCGCAGGAATTCGGCTTCCCGGACGAGGAAGCGGCATTCGCCCTGCAATTCGGACACGGCATTGGGCTCGCGATTTGGGAGAAACCGGTGATCAGCCGCCTGGTCTCGCTGGAACACTCGCATGAAATCAAGCCGGGCATGGTGTTCGCGCTCGAAACGTTCTGGCCCGCGACGGATGGCTGGAGCGCCGCGCGCATCGAAGAAGAAATTGTGGTCACGGAAACCGGGCACGAAGTCATTACGCGTTTTCCCGCGGAACAGCTCATGGTGGCAGGCGCGCACTATTTCACCGTCAATGGACCGCTCTCCACCACGCGCGAGAACGAAGTTCCGCCGAGCAAAAAGGTGAAGGAGATGGTGGCAGCCAGCGCAAAAGCCGAAGGAGTGGCAGCTACGGACTGAAATGTTCGTCCTCGGCTCCTGACAAACGACTATGGCGATCAGCGTCGTAATGCCTGCGCTAGAAATGGCGCAAGAAACCGGCAAACTCCTGGCTTGGCGGAAAAAAGAAGGCGAGCGCGTCACCAAAGGCGAGCCCCTGCTCGAAATCGAGACCGATAAAGCGGTCGTGGAAGTGGAAGCTCCTGCCGACGGGATCCTTGCGGGAGTCACGGCGAGTGTGGGGGCCGTAATCCCCGTCGGAGAAACCATTGCTTGGCTCGTCTCTCCGGGCGAGCAGCCTCCCACGAAGTCCCTTGGAGCTGCACCTACCGCTCGAGCCTCCAGCGGCCGCGCGCAACAAGCTTCCGTTGCGGCTCGGGCGCCTGAAAAACAAGCCGCAACGGCTCCGCAGATTTCACCGAAGGCGAGACGTCTTGCCAAGGAACTCGGCGTGGACATCAGCCAAATCCGTGGCTCGGGTCCCGACGGGACGATTACCACCGAAGATGTCCAGGCCTTTGCCGGCGCGCAGGGCTCGTCCGCTCCGTCCGGAGTCGAATCGCTCAGCCAGGTGGCGCGGCTCATGGCCGAGCGCACCACCCAGAGTTGGACCAGCGTGCCGCACTTTTTCCTGCTGCGCGACGTCGAGGCGAGCGAACTCCTCAAGGCGCAGAAGCGGCTCAGTCAGGAGACTGGAACGGCGCAGAACGCATCGCCCACCATCACGGACTTGCTGATTGCGCTGGTGGCGCGAGTTTTGGTGAAGCATCCGCGAATGAATTCGAGCTGGACGGGGGAGGGGATTCGCGCGAATCCGGACATCAACATCAGTGTGGCGATGGCGGTGAAAGATGGCGTGGTTTCCGCCGTCATTCACAAGGCGAACGCGGCGAAGCTTGGCGAAATTTCCGCCCAGCGGCGCGAACTGACGGAGCGCGCCAGGGCGGGCCGTCTGCGTCCGGCAGATATTGCCGGCGGGACATTTACCATCAGCAACCTCGGCATGTACAAAGTCGATGCTTTCAGTGCCATCATCACGCCGCCTCAAGCAGCAATTTTGGCGATTGGAAGTATTTCGGATCGTGTTGTCCCTATCGATGGCAAGCCCGGCGTCCGGCCGATGATGACGATGACGCTGTCGAGCGATCATCGGGTCGTGGACGGAGCCAAGGCGGCGGAATTCTTGAGCGAGTTAGCCGATGCAATTCGAGAACCTGAAAAAGGATTGCGGTGATTCTTCCCGCGGAGAATTTTGCGACCGGTATCGGAGTTTTTCGTGCCGCGTAGCCTCCGGGCCCAACCATGACATCTCCCGTTCAACGCAAGAAACCATTTTATACAAGCTTGTCGTTCCAAGTGCTCTTGACGGTCGGGTTCGCGATTGTCCTCGGCTACCTGAGTCCGGCAACAGCCATAGCCATGAAGCCGCTCGGCGATGCATTCATCCGGCTCATCACCATGATCATCACGCTGCTCATCTTTTGCACGGTGGTGACGGGCATCGCGGGCATGGAGGATATGAAGAAGGTCGGCCGGGTCGGAGGGAAAGCGCTGCTGTACTTCGAGGCGGTGTCCACGCTGGCGCTGTTGATTGGGCTGGTGGTCGGGAATGTGGTGCGTCCGGGCAGCGGCTTCAACATAAATCCAGCGACGCTCGACCCCAGGGCCGTGGCCGAGTATGCGGGCCAGGCAAAAGCGCAAAGCGTGGCCGAATTTTTGCTGCATATTATTCCGAACACGATCGTGGATGCGTTCGCAAAAGGAGACATCCTGCAGGTTCTGCTGGTCTCCATTTTGTTCGGCTTCGCATTGTCTGCCGTGGGACCGCGTTGCAAGCCGCTGGTCGATCTGTTCAACGCGCTGACACACGCGGTATTCGGCGTAGTCAACATACTGATGCGCTTTGCGCCCATCGGCGCCTTCGGCGCTATGGCGTTTACGGTCGGGAAGTATGGGATTGCTTCGCTGGGTCCGCTCGTCAAACTGATTGGCACGTTCTACGTCACATCCATTTTCTTTGTGCTTATCGTGTTGGGCGTGATAGCCCGCGCGGCAGGATTTGGAATCCTGAAGTTTCTCTGGTACATCAGGGAAGAAATCCTGCTCGTGCTGGCGATCAGTTCGTCGGAGCCCGCGATACCGACGCTGATGGCCAAACTGGAGAAACTCGGTTGTTCCAAGGCGCTAGTGGGATTGGTGGTTCCCACCGGCTACAGCTTCAACACCGACGGCACGAGCATGTATATGACGCTGGCCGCGCTCTTTGTGGCGCAGGCTACGAACACGCCTCTGACGCTGATGCAGCAGCTGACAATTTTTGCAGTGGCCGTGCTGACTTCCAAAGGGGCGAGCGGCGTACAAGGTGCGTCATTTATCGCGTTGGTGGCCACGATGACGGTGATTCCAACTATTCCCGTGGCGGGGATGGCGCTGATTCTGGGAATCGACCGGTTCATGAGCATGTGCCGGGCGTCCGTCAACATGATTGGAAATGGCGTTGCCACGGTTGTGGTAGCGCGGTGGGAAAAGGAAATCGATCGCGAGACGCTGCGGAACAATCTTGCGTAGGTAGAAAGGAGAGTTGGGAGATGGATCCGATGAGAACCAAGCGAATCCTTCCTTTTTTTCTGCTCACCTTCCTGGTGGCGGCGGCCTCCACGCAAGCGCAAGAATCTCACGCGAATGCCAGCATTGATCCCGAACATATCTTCTTTACTCAGCCGGTAAAGAATCCCATCACGGAAGTCGTCGAACCCGTCAAGGGCTCCGACATTCCCCTGCACCTAATATACGTCGAGACGGTTGATGGCACGTATGCCCCGATAGGCCTGCGAAAGCCGCCGGGCAATGGCCCCTTTCCCATCGTTCTGTTTGCGCACATGGACGGCGGGCTCGGGACGCAATGGATTCGCGAGTGGACCCACAACGGGAGTTGGACCCTGGAACAATTTCTGAAGGCCGGGTATGCGGTCGCGTGGATGAGATACCGCGCCGAAGTAAAGGAAGGCTACGGCATCCGCCTTGTTGAAGGGAAACAGGAAGGGCGGCAGATTTTTAACCGGGGCCCGTTCGAGTACGAAGACGCGATCTCCATCATCAAGTTCGTGAAGACGCTTCCGTATGTCGATCCAAACCGCGTGGGCTACCTCGGCTTGAGTCATGGAGGCGAGATGCTGATGAAAATCGCTTCGGAGTACAACGGCCTGCGCGCGGGAATAGCATGCGAGCCGGCCTCGATCGATTATCTGGCGCGCCGGCCGCAGCCGCGGGATCCCAACGCTCCGCCACCTCCGGAAACGATGCAGGTGAACACCGAAGAAATGCAGCGCAAAGCGGTGGAGGAATTGCGCGGACGGATCGACATGAACGTTGCGATGGAGCGCATCAACGCGGTCAGCATGCCGATTCTGGTACAAGGGCGCGACCGCGATCACCATCAGGATATTTTCCGGTTGAACTATGAACTTTTTCGCGAAGCCGGGAAAGACGTGGAGTGGAAATCGTACAACCACGGCGAACACGGATTCATCTTTGTGAAGCGCAATGGGAACGGTGTCTACGCGCCCGATCCTGTGCAACTACAGATCGTGAAGGACTCGATTGCTTATTTTGATCGTTATATGAAGAAGCCTTAAGAGGCGGGCGCAACAGAGCGCCTGCCACTCGATAAGAGTGAGTCCGACATCGGGGCAAGGAACTGCTATGGCTGAGCGTTTCGATATCGTGGTTGCCGGGGCGGGGCACAATAGCCTGATCGCAGCGGCTTATCTGGCGAAAGCGGGCTATCGCTGCCTGGTGCTGGAAGGCCGGCCCACCGTGGGTGGCGGAGTCAAGTCGGCCCATTTGACGCTGCGTGGATTCACACACGATGTGTGCTCTTCGGCGCACAATGGAATTCATGGCAACCCCTTGCTGCGCGAGGATGAACTCAAGCTCGGAGACTACGGGCTCGAGTACATCTATCCCGATCCGGTCTTTCACATGCCGTTTCCCGACGGCAGTTATCTGACACAGTGGCGAGACCTGGACCGCACTTGCGCGGAATTTGCCAAGTTCTCCAAAAAAGACGGGCTTGCCTACCGGAAAATGATCACCGAATACGAGACCGTCAAGCCGCTCTTGAATGCCGTCACGTTTACACCGATTGGCTTTGGAAAGCCGCTCAATGATCGCCTGGCGGAACATCCGCACGGCAAGCTATGGCAGCGGCGTTTGGCCATGTCGGCCTGGGAAATTCTGCGCGATACTTTCGAGGACGACCATTGCCGCGCCTTCATGATGGGGGGTCCCTTTTCACTCCAGCCGGTGCAAGACCCCATGACGGGCCGCGTGGCCTACATTCCCCTCCACCAGCAGCGCGAGAGCCGGCCGCTTCCTAAAGGGGGCTCGGGAGCGCTGACGGAGGCATTGTCGCGCTTCATCGAAGCACATGGCGGCGTGATTCTTTCGAACAAGTGGATAAAATCGCTGATCATCGAGAACAACAAATGCACCGGCGTGGAATGCGCAGACGGCAGCTCCTACCGGGCCGAGAAAGCCGTGCTTTCGACGATTCACATCAAACAGCTTGTGGACATGGCGCCGCGTGATTTGTGGGGACAGGATTTCATCGATGGTGTGGATACGTGGACCGCGGGTTTCACTATGTTTGCCACAAATTATGCGACCTCGGAACCTCCCCGGTATGCAGTAGAAGGTGGCACGCTATCGCCCGTCCATTCAGGAGTGATGGTCAGCTCCGACCGCGCTCTGCGCATCAGTTATGACTATGATCGCGGAGCGGTCAACCTCGAAGATCCGCCATTGCACGTGATCTGTTGCAGTCTCGCAGATCCGACACGCGCTCCTGCGGGCATGCACACGGTCAAGGTCGTCGCGTACCTGCCCTACGATTTGAAGGAAGGCCCGCAGCACTGGGACGCGATCAAGCGGCAGGTCTCTGACGCCAACTTGGACTATCTCCGGCGCTTCTCACCCAACTTGACCGACGATAAGATTTTGGCCCGCACCATCGAGAGCCCGCTCGATCTCGAACGCATGAACCCGCACAACTGGCACGGAAGCTGCCACGCCGGTGCTTCAGGACCCGCCCAGTCCGGCGCAATGCGTCCGATGCCGGGTTGGGCGCAACACCGCATGCCCATACCGGGCTTGTATCAAACGGGAGCGACTACGCATCCGGGCGGATCGGTGACCGGCGGGCCGGGGCGAAATGCGGCCACCGTCATGCTCAAGGATTTCGGCACCAGCATAGAGGAAGTCGTGAAGAAAAAGGCGTAACTGCTTGCTCTGAGGAGGAAATCGAAATGAGCACGATCACTCGACGCGGGTTTGTGAAGACAACGGCCCTCGCGCCTCTCGCTGTCACATCTTTCCCATTGGGGCAGCAGGCTCCCAGAGAAGATCGCTTTGATATCGTCGTTGCAGGCGCGGGACACAACAGCCTGGTCGCGGCTGCCTATCTGGCCAAGGCCGGCTATCGCTGTTTGGTGTTGGAGGGCCGGGCGATCGTCGGCGGAGGCGCCAAAACCACACAACTGACGCTGCGAGGTTTCAAGCACGACGTATGCTCTTCGGCGCATGTTCTAATCCAGGACAGCCCGATTCTCCGAAACGATGAACTCGGTCTCGGCGAGTACGGGCTGGAATACATCCTCCCGGATCCTGTCGCGCACATTCCTTTTCCCGATGGAAGCTACCTCACGCAGTGGCGCGACCTGGACCGCACCTGTGAGGAATTCGCAAAATTCTCCCGGAAGGATGCTGCAGCCTACCGGCGGATGATCACGGAATACGAAGCGATCAAGCCCATCTTTGCCGCTGCCTCGTATACGCCGATAGGTTTTGGGAAACCACTCAACGAAAGGCTGGCCGAGCATCCCCGAGGGAAACTGTGGCAGCGTCGCCTCGCGATGTCCGCCTGGGAGATTATCCGCGACAATTTCGAAGACGAACACACGCGTGCGTTCATGGTTTGGATGGCCTACCAAACTGTGGAGCCTCCGGAAGCGGCGATGACCGGCCGGCTTGCGTATTCCCTCGTCGCGGGCCGCCAGCGCTGGAGTTGGACGACGCCCAAAGGCGGCTCGGGAGCCTTGACGCAAGCCCTCGCGCGCCTCATCGAAGCGCACGGCGGCACAATTCTCACCAACAAAACAGTTACGCGTCTGATCCTCGAAAATGGGAAGTGTACCGGCGTCGAGTGTAGTGACGGCAGTTCGTACCGCGCCGGGAAGGCCGTGCTATCCACCATCCATATTAAACATTTGGTGGACATGGCCCCTCGCGAGTCCTTCGGCGATGATTTCATCGAAGGAGTGGAGACGTGGAAGGCCGGGATCACCTTGTTCGTTACCCACTACGCCCTCACGGAACCGCCGAAGTTCCCGGTCGCGGGCGGCACGATTTCCCCCGTTGCCGCTGGGACCATGGCTACTCCGGAACGCGGGCTCCGCGTGGCGTACGATTTCGCATGCCGGGCGGTCAATGTGGAGGATCCGCCCCTGCTCATGGTGTGCAGTTCCGTCGCGGATCCCTCGCGAGCCCCTGCCGGAATGCATACGATGAAGATCATTGGCAATCAGCCTTACGAACTGAAAGAGGGCCCGCAGCATTGGGACGAAATCAAGAATCAAGTTTCGGATGCCAATCTGAATTACCTGCGCCGCTTTGCGCCTAATCTGACCGACGACAAGATTCTCGCGCGGATCGTTGAAAGTCCGCTCGACCTGGAACGCATGAATCCGCATAACTGGCATGGCACGTGTCACGGTGGCGCGCAGAACGCGGCGCAGTCCGGCCCTATGCGCCCGGTCCCCGGCTGGGCGCAACACCGCATGCCGATACCCGGTTTGTACCAGACCGGCGCCACGACGTATCCCGGAGGCTCCATTTCGGGAGGGCCCGGACGAAATGCAGCAACAGTGATGTTGAAAGATTTTGGAACCAGCATCGAGGAAGTGTTGAAGAAAAAGTCATAGTTTATTCTTCAAGCCAGGTTCGAATGGCGCAAGCGTCTTGCATTTCGAGTGTCGCAGCAGGAGAGATCGCATGAGCAGGATCACACGGCGTGGATTTGTGAAAGCGGCGGCCATCGCACCTCTTGCGGTCAAACATTTCTCGCTGGGCCAGCAGGCAGCTCCGCCGGATCGTTTTGACATCGTCGTCGCCGGCGCGGGTCACAACAGTCTGGTCGCCGCAGCTTATCTGGCGAAAGCCGGTTATCGCTGTTTAGTGCTAGAAGGCCGGCCCCTGCTCGGCGGCGGTGTGAAGACAGCGCAATTGACGCTGAAGGGTTTCAAAGACGACGTTTGCTCGACGGCGCATACGTTTCTCCAAGACAATCCCATGATGCGCAACGACGAACTCAAGCTCCGGGATTTTGGTCTTGAGTACGTGGACCCCGATCCGATCTTCCACATCCCTTTTCTAGATGGCACTTACTTGACGCAATGGCGTGACTTGGACCGCACGTGCGCGGAATTCGCAAAGTTCTCGAAGAAGGACGCTGCGGCGTATCGGAAAATGCTGGCGGAGTTCGACGCCGTCAAGCCGATCCTGCTGGGAACAAGTTTCTCGCCGATTGGTTTTGTCAAGCCCCTGAACGATCAATTGGCTCAACAACCGAGAGGCAAGTTATGGCAACGCCGTCTTGCCATGTCCGCGTGGGACATCATCCAGGACACTTTCGAGGACGACCACTGCCGCACTTTTATGTTGTACATGTCCCACTTATCGGCGGAACCGCCGGATGCTCCGGTGACGGGACGCCTCGCTTACGCCACCGCGCGACAACAGCACTCCGGCCGTCCTATTCCCAAAGGAGGATCGGGAGCACTGACTCAAGCGCTGGCCCGCTCGATTGAATCCCACGGCGGCGTGCTTCTCACCAACAAATGGGTGCAGCGGTTGATCGTGCAGAATGGAAAATGCGCGGGCGTGGAATGCAGCGACGGAAGTTCTTACCGCGCCGAGAAGGCCGTGCTCTCCACGATCCACATCAAACATCTGGTGGACATGGCGCCGCGCGAACTCTGGGGTCAGGACTTCATCGACGGCGTGGATACGTGGCAGGCGGAAAACGCCATGTTCGTCACGCACTATGCCACGACGGAACCGCCGAAATATGCGGTCGCTGGAGGAAGCCTCTCGCCCGTGGAGTCCGGCATTCTGGCCACACCCGAGCGTGCGTTGCGTTTTGCCTACGACGATGCTCGCGGAGTGGTCAATCTGGAAAATCCGCCGTTACAAATTATCTGCTGCAGCATTGCCGATCCGACGCGCGCTCCCAAGGGAATGCATACGCTCAAGGTTCTTGGCTGGCAACCCTACGAACTGAAGGAAGGTCCCGAGCATTGGGACCAGATCAAGAACGAAGTGTCCGATGCTTATCTCAACTACCTGCGGCGATTCGCACCGAACTTGACGGACGACAAGATCCTTGCGCGGTTCGTGGAAAGCCCCCTCGATCTCGAGCGCATGAATCCGCACTTCTGGCACGGGAGCGCTCACGCCGGAGCGCAAAACGCCGCGCAGTCCGG
>JBGQCW010000052.1:0-9684 GCA_041495565.1 Candidatus Acidiferrum sp. | reverse complement strand
GCGAGTCTCGGCATTTCGATCCCACGTGAAGCTGTCACCGGGGTGAAAAATGCGCGCCTCACGCTCCGCGCCGGCTTCACTAGCGTCCGCAACGTCGGCGCGAGCGGGTACACGGACATCGCCCTGCGTGATGGCATTGACTCAGGCGATGTCGAAGGCCCGCGCATGCGTGTTTCCGGCCCGCCTCTCGGCATCACCGGTGGCCATTGCGACAACAATCTTTTGCCCTCCGAATTTCACTACAGGTCCGAAGGCGTTGCCGACGGCCCATGGGCAGCGCGCGCCAAAGTCCGGGAAACCGTCAAGTACGGCGCTGACGTCATCAAGATCTGCGCTTCCGGCGGCGTGCTCAGCAAAGGAGATCAGCCCGGCACGCCGCAATATACTCTCGAAGAAATGCAGGCCGTCGCCGAAGAAGCTCACAAGCTCGGCCGCAAAGTCGCCGCGCACGCGCACGGCACGCAGTCCATCAAGGACGCTATCCGCGCGGGCATCGATTCGATCGAACATTCCAGCTTGATCGACGACGAAGGTATCGCCCTCGCCAAGCAGCGCGGCACCTATCTCGTTTTTGACATTTACAACGACGACTACATCCTTCAGGAGGGCGCGAAAGCTGGCATGCTCCCTGAGTCCATTGAAAAGGAAAAGAAAATCGGCCGCTTGCAGCGCGAAAATTTCCGCCATGCCTATCAGTCCGGCGCGAAGATGGCCTTCGGCACCGATTCCGGCGTCTACCCTCACGGAGATAACGCAAAACAATTTGGAAAGATGGTCGAATGGGGCATGAAGCCCCTCGACGCCATCCAGGCAGCCACGGTCAACGCCGCCGACCTCCTCGGCTGGGCCGACAAAATCGGCGCCATCGAAACCGCCCACTACGCCGACCTCATTGCCGTCAGCGGCGATCCGCTGTCCGACGTGCGCGTTCTCGAATCCGTTAAATTCGTAATGAAGGGCGGCGCCGTCGTCCGTAACGACTACGCCGCCAAGTAAACAGGGAACGAGCCCAACGCCACGCTGCTCACAATTCATCTCGCCCAAAAGAAAAGCGGGCCCTCCGATTCGATCGGAGGGCCCGCTTTTCTTCGCTCTGTGTCTCTGTGCTTCTGTGGCTACCTAACTCTCTACGCCGTCGCAGTCTTCACTTGCGATAGCGCTGCCGCCACTTCCTTCAAGTCCGGCACGACCGGAATGTCATAATTCTTGAACCACGCTACCTTGCCCGCCTTGTTTACGATGGCGATCGCGCGTCCCGTGATGCCTTTGTCCGCGAGGTACATACCATACTTCTCGCTCATTGCCCCGCGCGGATGAAAATCCGCCAGCAGCGAATACTTGATGCCCATCTTCTCCGCGTAAGCTTTGTGCGACCACACGCTGTCCACGCTCACGCCAAGCACTTCCGCGTCGAGTGTCTCAAACGACTTCATGTCGCTTACGAAGCACGCGTGCTCGTTCGTGCACGTCGGGCTCCAGTCGAGCGGATACCACACCAAAACCACATTCTTTTTCCCCGCAAAATCCGAAAGCTTCACTTCTTTCTTTTTCTGATTCAGCAGCATGAAATCCGGCGCCACTTGTCCCACCGCGATACTCATATTCCGTCCTCCTGTTATTCTCAAACCCCGCCACGCATCTTACCAATCCCAGCGTAAAGCGCCAAACCCCAGGCGCCCTTCTTTCTCTGCGTCCTCTGCGCCTCTGCGTTAAATTCTTCCCTTCCTTTTCTCCCAGCAGTAGACTTCATCCAGGAGAACCCCATGAGCGCCGAAGCCGCTCGCCGCGCTCCCCTCATGCCCTTGCGCGACCTCGTCCGTTTGTATCGCTCCCACGCCGGCAATTTCGGCGACCCCATCGCCCTTTCCGCTTTTGGCCTCACAGTCTCCGAAACCGAACGTCTCTTCTCCGGCTACGACGAGGATTACCACATCAGCCGGTTCTTCCATTTCTCCGAGGCCGCGGGCGAGAAATTTTCGATCAATGGAATCCCCGCTACGCACGTTTCTCTCGACGCGGAGATCGAAACGATACTTTAAGTTTCTGTCCTGCGGCGCCCCACAAAATTCATTTGAAAAACCTGACTACGCCGGCATCGCGCGCTGGAAACGCCGTGCCAGCTTTTCGTGCTCCTCGCGTATTTCGCGCGGCAGCCGCTCGCCAAATTTGGCAAAAAACTGTTTCGAGTCTTCCAGCTCCGGCTCCCAGTCTTGCGGATTCACGCGCAGCAATTCATTCAGCGCCTCATCGGAAATCTTCAATCCGTCAAGCGTCAGCCCGTTCTTTGCCGGAACATAGCCGATCGGCGTCTCCTGCGCCGCGCCGTGGCCTTCCACGCGCTCCAGAATCCACTTCAGCACGCGTACGTTTTCGCCGTACCCGGGCCATAGGAACTTTCCATCCGCGTTCTTCCGGAACCAATTCACATGGAAAATTTTCGGCGGCTTCGGAATTTTCTTTCCCATCGCCAGCCAATGCCCGAAATAATCCCCCATGTTGTAGCCGCAGAAGGGCAGCATGGCCATCGGGTCGCGCCGGGTAATCCCCACGTCGCCCGTCGCCGCCGCCGTCGTCTCCGACCCCATCATCGCGCCAACAAACACGCCGTGCTGCCAGTCAAACGATTCGTACACCAGCGGCGCCACGCGCGCGCGCCTCCCGCCAAAAATGAACGCCGAAATCGGCACGCCCTCGGGCGCTTCCCACTTCGGCGAAATACTCGGCGACTGCCGCGCCGGTACCGTGTAGCGCGAATTCGGGTGCGCCGCCGCGCCCTTCGAACGGTCCCACTTCTCGCCCTTCCAGTTGATCAATCCTGCCGGCGGTTCATCGCCAATCCCTTCCCACCATGGCTCGCGGTTCGGCGTCATCGCCACATTCGTAAACAGCGTGTTCCTCCGCAAGGCGCCCATCACGTTCGGATTGGTCTTCATCCCCGTGCCCGGCGCCACCCCAAAGAATCCCGCCTCCGGATTGATCGCGTGCAAGAACCCATCGCCGCCGATCTTCATCCACGCGATGTCGTCGCCCACCGTCCACGCGCGGTAGCCCTGGCTCTCCAGCGCGGACACCATCATCGCCAGATTCGTCTTTCCGCAAGCGCTCGGGAACGCCGCGCCCATGTACGTCACTTTGCCGCCCGGCGACTCCAGCCCCAGGATCAGCATGTGCTCCGCCATCCAGCCCTGCTCCCGCGCCATCACGCTCGCGATGCGCAGTGCAAGACATTTTTTCCCCAGCAGCGCGTTTCCGCCGTAGCCCGAGCCCACGCTCCAAATCAGTTTCTCTCCGGGAAAATGCGCGATGTACCGCCGCATCGGGTCCAAATCCCCCAGCGAATGCAGCCCGGGCACAAAATCGCTCGATGAGCCGATCCGCTCGATCGCCACCTTGCCCATCCGCGACATGATGCGCATGCTCGCCACCACGTACGGGCTGTCCGTCACTTCCACACCCGCTTTGCTGATCGGCGAGTTCACCGGCCCCATGACGTACGGCACCACGTACATCGTCCGCCCGCGCATCGCTCCGTCGAAAAGCAAGCCTATCTTGTGCTTTGCCGCGTCCGGGTCCATCCAATTGTTTGTCGGCCCAGCGTCATCTTTGTTTGGCGAGCAGATGTACGTCAGGTGCTCCGTTCGCGCCACATCGTTCGGGCTGCTGCGGTGCAGATAGCAGTTCGGGTAGGTTTTCTCGTTCAGCGTGTACGAATCACCGCCGCGCAGCATCTCCTCAATCATCCGCTGGTACTCGGTTTCGGAGCCGTCGCAGAACACCACGCGCTCCGGCTTCGTCAACCGCGCCGCTTCATTTACCCAGGTTTCCAGTGGAGTTGCCACGCTGCTCTCCCTGCCGGTCCGGCATTTCGCCGCCACAAACTCCAGTGTGCGACTCCCGGCCGCTTGAGACGCCGATAGCACCCTGGGCGAAAACCCCACCGTGTCGGGGTCGTGGAGCGACTGGACTCACCGTGCCAACTGGCCCAGACAAAGGCAGGAACTTTCAGCCAGCTCGGCAAGCGTTTTGATTTAGTCAGCCACAGTCTATGTTACGCTTCGCCGCCCGCGCAAGCCGCCTCCACCCCGGTTCCCGACGCGGGTTTCTTCCCCGCGTGGCGCTGCCTCTAGCCCGGAGCGTAGTCGGAGGGTCCAGGCCGCATCTTCATTCCCTCTCTTCAAGCTGTTGTAAACTTGTCTCTCTTGTCTTCCCATCCCGAATCCGACCGTTTGCGCGTCGTCCTCGTCAACACGCGCAATCCCCTCAACATCGGCGCCGCCGCCCGCGCTATGAGCAACTTCGGCTTTTTCCACCTCTGCGTCGTGAACCCCTACGACCTGGCGTTCCGCGAAGCGCGTTCCGCCGTCGGAGCTTCGCCCTTGCTCGCGGGCGCTGAAGAATACAAGAGTCTCGCCGAAGCTGTTGCAGACTGCACGCTCGTCGTCGGAACCACCGCCGTCGGCCCTCGCGAATTGCAGCACCGGGTCAAACGCCTCGAACAAGGCGCGCGCCTCATTCGCAAGCGCCTTGCGGCAAGCCATGTCGCCCTCTTGTTCGGCTCGGAAAAGCGCGGCCTCTCCAACGAAGACCTCAGCCATTGCCACTGGCTGCTCCGCATCCCCACCCGCGAAGAGCATCGCTCCATGAATCTCGGCCAGGCCGTGGCCGTCTGCCTCTACGAACTCACCCACGATCCCCAAGCCGCGCCGCAACCGGAGAAACGCATCGCTGCCACCGCCAGCGAACTCGAGCGCATCACCTCGGTGCTGCTCGACGCCCTCCGCGCCAGCGGCTATCTCAAATCGGTTCCCACCGCCGCCCAGAGCCGACGCTCCGCCGCCCCCACCGACGAAAAAATTCGCCGCCTTGTCCATCGCCTCAACCTCTCCTCCTCCGACGCCGATCTTTGCCTTGGCATCTTCCGCCAAATCCTCTGGAAATCCCGTTCAGCTTGCGACCCATCCGCTTGACGACCGAGCCTCCAGCGCTTTCCCTCCAGAAAAAGCAAAGCAGAGGAGCCGGCAAGCCGTCGAAGTCCAAGAATGAGTGAGCTTGCATCGCGGGCGCTTGCTCGCGCCTTTCCAGCGAAGTGGATCACGCGATGGAAAGCGCGAGGTGCCAGAGCTAGGGCTGAGGAAGAAGAGCAAGGCGCAGTAGAAAGGATTAAGGGTTCCAGGTCCCCATCGAGAAGTCCATGCCTGTGCTTGATCTAGAACCCTCCCGCATTTGTTTACTTGACGGAGCACGGCATTAGTTCAGAATGGCGGTACCCCTTCTAAAGAGCCCAATCGTGGCTCTTGATTACCCCTTTCTTGTTTTTGGAAGCGCATCGTATTGGCGCGGATGATGACATTCAAGGCCAAGATTACCGCAGGACTTGTGACGGCGTTCGCTGTCTTACTTCTCGTAGCTGTTCTTTCCTATGCGAGCTTGCTTCGCACTACCGAGGACAGGCGCCGGGTGACACACTCTCACCAAGTGCTGGAACGCCTCGATGATGTGCAGATGAACTTGAGCGACGCCGAGACCGGCCAGCGCGGTTATATTCTCACCGGCGATGATTCCTACCTCGAACCCTATCGGAATGGTTTCGGCCAGGTACATCAAAATGTCAAAGCTCTGCGCCAATTGATTGCCGATAACCCGCGCCAACGGCGCTCCTTGGATCGTTTGGAGCCCCTGATTACAGAAAGGCTGGCTGTAGCGCAAGGGCGCATCGAAGTCCGCAGAGCGAAGGGCTTGGCGGCAGGCATTGCGTCCGTCCACGAAGGTTCTGGAAAACAGTTGATGGATCAGATCAGAGCGGTGATCTCTGGGATGAAAGAAGAGGAAAACCGGCTGTTGGTCCAGCGGTCGAATGAATTAGAAGCGAGCTCCCGCAGAGCGCGAGTACTCATTGTGGCTGGTGAAGCCTTGGGCTTCCTCTTCTTGCTTGCAGCGGGGTTCGTCATCCAGCAGGAAATGAACCATCGCAGCCGGGCTGAAGAAGAAGTCCGCAAATTCAATGTGGGCTTGGAACGGCGGGTCGCCGAGCGCACCGCGGAATTAGCGGAGCGCGCCAAGGATCTGGAGAGGTCCAACATGGAGCTTCAGCAGTTTGCCTATGTGGCCTCGCATGACCTGCAGGAGCCGCTGCGAACCATCGCCAGCTTCACTCAACTCCTCGCCAAGAGGTATAACGACAAACTCGATGACAAGGCTCGCGACTTCATCAACTTCGCCGTGGATGGCTCCAAGCGGATGCAGACGCTGATTAACGACCTCCTCGCCTTTTCACGCGTGGGTACGCAGGGAAGGCCCCACGAACCGACACGGTGCGATGCCCTTCTGGATCGCGTACTAAAAAGCTTGAAAATCGCAATTCAGGAAAGCGGTGCGGTCATCACCCGAGACCCGCTGCCCGTGGTAGTCGCGGACGACGTGCAGCTCGGTCAGTTGTTCCAAAACTTGATCGGGAATGCCATCAAGTTTCGCGGTGAAGATGTCCCCCGAGTGCACATTTCGGCCGAACGCCAGGGAAATGCCTGGAAATTCTTGGTGCGCGACAACGGCATCGGCATCTTCCCGGAGCACCAGGACCGCATCTTCGTTATCTTTCAGCGCCTTCACACCAAGGCCAAATACCCGGGAACCGGCATCGGCTTGGCCATCTGCAAGAAAATTGCCGAGCGGCACGGCGGGCGCGTTTGGTTCGAACCGGCGCCGGGCGGCGGTTCTGCCTTTTATTTCACGATCGCGGATAGAAATGCCATGAAGCCAGAGGAAAGGGAACACCATGAACTTCGAGTCAACGCCGCAGCCCATTGACATTCTGCTCGTCGAGGACAGCGAAGCCGACGTCCGGCTGACCCAGGAAGTGCTCACGGACAGCAAAGTCCACAACAATCTGATGATCGCGATTAACGGTGAGGAGGCCATGGCCTGCCTGCGAAAGCAGGGTAAATTCAAGGATTCCGTGCGCCCCGATTTGATCCTCCTCGACCTCAATCTGCCGGTTAAGGATGGCCGCGAGGTTCTGGCGGAGATCAAGGAAGACTCGGACCTCAAGGCTATACCCGTCGTCATCCTCACTACCTCGAAGGCCGAAGAAGACATTTTGAAGACCTACAATCTGCACGCTAACTGCTACATCACGAAACCGGTGGACTTGGAACAATTCGTGACGGTCGTACGGTATATCGAGGATTTTTGGCTGGCCATCGTCAAGCTGCCTGCGAACCGAAAAACATGACTCCTCAACGATTCAAGGTTTTGCTCGTCGAAGACAACCCCAGCGACGCCCGGCTGATACAGGAATCCCTCGCCGAGGCCAGCGACGGCCCCTTCGATTTGGAGATCGCTGACACGCTGGCTTCCGGTCTTCGCCGCCTCGGCGTTGGGGGTATTGACGCGATGCTGCTCGACCTGGCGCTACCCGACAGCTTTGGTCAGGAGACCTTTGTGCGGGCAAGAGCTCAGGCGCTCGGCGTGGCAATTATCGTGTTAACCGGGCTGAATGACGACTCGCTGGCTCTCAAACTGGTCCAAGGGGGTGCCCAGGACTTTGTGGCCAAGGTGGATGTGACTGGGAATAACCTGACTCGGGCCATCCTCTACGCCATCGAACGCGAGCGCCTCGAGCAGAAGTTCCGGATCTTGAATGAAGAGCTTGAACAGCGCATCAGGGAGCGCACGGTCGAGCTGGAAGCTAGTAACGAGGAGCTGGAAGCATTCTCCTATTCCGTGTCCCACGACCTGCGTGCTCCGCTAACTCATCTCAGTGGCTTTGCCGACATCTTGCTCGAAAAATACGGGCCTCAAATCGACGCGGATGGAAACAAGTACCTGCGGCGCATCACTGATGCTGCTATGAAAATGTCGCACTTGATCGATGACCTTCTCAAGTTGTCGAAGCTCAGTCGCCAGGATCTGCGATTCTGGGATGTTGATCTGCGCTCGCTCGTCGAGGAAGTCCTAAAGGAACTGGCAGCCGAGAGCGGTGACCGGAGAATTGAATGGCGCATTGGAAGCTTGCCACTCATCAAGTGCGACTGCGGATTGATGAAGCAAGTCCTCATCAATCTGCTCTCGAATGCCATCAAGTACACCCGCCCACGCGACCGCGCCGCGATCGAGATTGGCCAAGTGACTATCGATGGGCAGCGGGCCTTCTTTGTGCGCGACAACGGTGTCGGAATCGATATGAGAAACGCTGGCAAACTATTTACACCGTTCCAGCGCTTCCACCGTGAAGAAGATTTCGAAGGGACCGGAATTGGTCTTGCCACCGTGCAGCGCATCATCGCCAAGCACAAAGGCCGTATCTGGGCTTGTTCGGAACCCGGACAGGGGTCCACGTTCTATTTCACTGTGGGCTCGGAGGCCACCAAGACAGGTCAAAAGGGCAGGGAACACCCGGACAAACCGGCGGAGCTCCGTCCGTTTGCGGCAAAAGTGGGCGGCCCGGAATCGATTGGCTAGAGCAGGTCTTGCGCGCCCTCTGGCGTTGGCTTCTCCGTGTGGGGATTTGACTTTTCCTCCGTGGCCTACGCGGGTTGTTGAATGCTCTTTCCACGACCCATTCGAATCGTTGTCGGCCCCAAGTCTCTATGAAGGAAATTCCTCGCGCCAAGGAGCCAGACCTCATCTATTACGTCTTCACGGCGCCTCTCCGTGTTCTTACCGTCGAGTCCGTTTCCTCAGCGTTTCAACGCGCAGGTGCGTCTCTTGCATCCCGGGTGCGGCTGCGTGATATTCCAACGCTCTCTTCTTCGTCAGTCACCATTCACCGACCACCAGACACTTCTCCCTGTTCACCCTTTGTGTTTTTTTTTGAATAGTTTCCAAACGCGCTGCGCCGGAAAATGGTATTGTTATAGTTGCCTATCACGTTCTGCACACCAGGCACTCGCGCATTTTACAAAGCAGATCGCCGGAGAGCACATGGAATTAGCCGTAACGCAACAAGAGCGCCCCTGGGACCGGCCCTTCTGGAAACCCGTCCACGGCAAAGAAGGCGTCTTCACCTATCTCGTCCTGATCCACGTTCTTGCGGTCATCGGTCTGATCCTCTTCCCGTTGCCAAGCCTCAAGGTGCTTGGCATGACGCTGCTCAGCGTTGCCTTCGGCGGACTCGGCACTACCGTCTGTTACCACCGCATGCTCGCCCACAAGACGCTCAAGACCAACCGGTTCATCGAGCAATTCTTGATTTTCTGGGCCGTCTTCAACGGCTCCGGCCACCCTGCAAGTTGGGTCGCTTATCATCGCCTTCACCACGCCGTCACCGACACGCCC
Organism: Candidatus Acidiferrum sp.; assembly: GCA_041495565.1. Taxonomy (GTDB): domain Bacteria; phylum Acidobacteriota; class Terriglobia; order Acidiferrales; family UBA7541; genus Acidiferrum. The sequence goes on along the minus strand of JBGQCW010000052.1, from coordinate 411 downwards.
GAGGACATTTCCAGTCCCAAGCAAGGCGGCTTCTGGTGGGCGCATCTTCGCTGGCTCTATCAAACTCAGCCCGCCGACAAGAAGCGCTGGGCTCCTGAGCTCACCGGCGGCGTCTACCGAATCTGGGGCTGGGCCGAAACGCCCGTCATTGTCTTCTCGATTTTCGTCGGCCTGATTCTTGGCTTTGGCTGGATGGGTTTCTTCTGGATGGGCGCTATCCGCCTCGTCTACTCGCTCCATATGCAGTGCTTGGTGAACAGCCTCACGCACCTCAACAAAGTCGAAGAAGGCGACTCCAGCATGAACGTTTGGTGGCTCGGCCCGTTCCAATTGACGGCGTGGGGCGAAAACTGGCACAAGAATCATCACACGCACGCTGGCTCCGCGCGCCTTGGCCTCCGCTGGTATCAG
>JBGQCW010000051.1:0-9718 GCA_041495565.1 Candidatus Acidiferrum sp. | reverse complement strand
GTTCCACGGCCGCTTCTGATTCCTCGCTCGATCTCTCCGTCTCCACATCTGCCGCCACGCGCGTGCGCATTCTGGCCGACAAAAAGCTTCTTCTCGATACCGAGCTGCCTGCCGGAGAGACGCGCCACTTCTCAGCCCATCAGCAATTCGAAGTTACCGCGGGAGACTCCTCGGCGGTGTTGCTGGAATTGAACGGCCAGGCGATGCCGCCGCTCGGCGCGCCCGGCTCCTCCGGTACAATAGTGCTCAGCCAGAAGGATTTGAGGCAGGCATCCGGTGGAAGCTCTCAGCCCTGAAGTTCTTGAAGATCTGCGCCACGGCCGCGCCCCGCGCGAACGCAAGATGGCCGTTTGCGCAGGCGGCGCACATCTCGCTCCCGCGGACCGCGCGGAAATTCTCGCGGTTCTCGCTGGCGACGCCGACGAAATGGTCGCGTCCCGCGCGCAGGACGCCATTCTTTCGCAGCCCATCGAATCCTTCGTGGAAGCCCTGAAACGGGAGCACGCTCTTCCCGCTCTTCTTTCCTACGCGGCGAAGAACCTCGCGGATAAACCCGGCGTGTGCGACGCCCTGGTGCAAAACAAGAACTGCGCCGCGGAATTTCTCGTGCCGGTGGTGCGCCATCTCTCGACACTCGGCATTCAGGCGTTGATGGAAGAACTCGATCGCATCAGTGAATCTCCCGCTCTGGCCTCCGCACTCGAACATTCGTCTTCGCTGACAGTCGATCAAAAAAACCAGCTCCACGAACTTCACGGCCCGGGCAATCCGATCGATGAAGCGGCCCTTGCCGAAGCGGCCGCCGCGGTGGAATCCGACCTGGCCAGGCGGCAGACTCTCATTCAGCGCCTCGCGAAAATGAATGTCGCGCAGCGTGTACAGTTCGCCATGAAGGGCGGCTCCGAAGCGCGCCGCACGCTCATCCGCGACAACAACAAAGTTGTCCAGCGCGCGGTTCTCCAGTCTCCCCGCCTTACCGATCAGGAAGTCGAGGCCTTTGCCGCCATGTCCAGCCTCACCGATGAAATTCTTCGGAGCATCGCCAACAACCGTAGTTTCCGCAAGAACTATTCGGTCGTCCGCAACCTCATTAACAATCCCAAAACACCTCTCGATGTTACGATGCACATGATTCCCATTCTCAACGCCATCGACCTCAAGCGGCTCACCACCAACAAGAACATTCCGGAAACTCTGCGCTCCACGGCCATGAAGCTTCATCGCACCCGCCTTGAGTCCAAGAAGTAAGCCACCGAATTTCTTGCATTCGGTGATGTGTTGTCTTTCTTGCTCTTTGAGGCCTGGCATTCGATTTCAGGGATACAATCGGGACGCTTCCCGGAGGGTTTCTCATGTTCGCTGCGCTTCCCGTTTGTAAGTCCGCGTTCTTGTTCTCTTCTACGTTACTGATCCTGGGCGCTCTTTCGGCAGTTCTTCTCTCTCCAGACGGCATCCGTGGTGATGAAAAAAAGTCTTCTGATCCGTGGCTCAGCTCGCAAACTCTTCAGCCTGCAGACCTCGCGGGTGAACTCGCGGGAAAGAACGGAACTCCACCGACGGTCGTTTACGTGGGCTTTCGCACGCTCTTTGCCGGCGGCCATATTCCCGGCGCTTCTTTTAACGGTACAGCTTCGACCGAACAAGGCCTCGCAGAACTGGGAAAGTGGGCCGATCATTTGCCGCGCTCCACGAATTTGGTCCTCTATTGCGGCTGCTGCCCGTTCGAAAAGTGTCCCAACATCCGTCCCGCTTTTGCGGCACTGAGCAGCATGGGGTTCAAGAAACTCCGCGTCCTTGTGCTTCCTACCAGCTTTGCAACGGACTGGGTTGACAAGGGCTATCCGATTCAAAAAGGCATGTAATCCATTTCGACTTCTTTCTTAACTGGTGAAGTATCAGGACATCGGCACCAGCTTTGGATGCTGCAAATGAAATCCGGTCGCTTCCTGGTAGGCTCGCGCAAACGCGAGCAGTTTCGCTTCGCCGTATAAGTTCCCCAGGAACGTCAAACTCGCGGGCGTGCCCGGTCCGCCCGAGTTGCGGAAATTGCCGGGATCATCGGACGGCGCCTTGGGCGCATCACTTTCGCGGAATCCATTCGGCAAAATCACGGCGGGGTGTCCCGTGAGATTGGTGATCCTAAGTTGCTGGCTCTGCGTTGGCGCCACAATGACGTCGAATCCTTCGAATACTTTCGCCACCGCGTCCATCGCCAGCCTTCGCGCGCGCGCGGCTTGAATGTACTCCACCGCAGGAATGAACCGCGCGGAGCGGAAAGTGTTCGGCCAGTCAAAATCCTTCTGCGCCGTCAACAGCTTGTCCTTCCCCGAACGCGTGAGATCATCAAAGGCTGCCGCGGCTTCCGCCGTCAGCATCGCGACCATGGCATCGTACGGAAACTTTGGCATCTCGACCGGCACGAGATTCACGCCCATTTCTCGTAGTTTCGCGAGGGCCGCGTCGTTGTACTTTCTGTCATACTCTGCTCGCACTCGCGCCGCCTCTCGCTGTTCCTTCTGCTCCTCGCGCTTCTTTTGTTCTTCGGGAGTCGCCGCCGGTTCTTCTTTTGTTGCTTCCTGGTGCTCGTCCGGTTTCCGTTCGAAGTCTGCCTTCAAATAGCCGACGCGCAGCTTCCGCCAGTCGAGATTCGCGTCCCAATTAAAGGCCGCTGTTTTCACCGAGCGGTCGCTTCCATCGGGCCCGTAAATCGCATTCAGCACCAGCGCGCAATCTTCCACGGCACGACAAATCGGTCCGAGCTTGTCCATGCTCCAGGAGAGCGCCATGGCTCCCGTGCGCGGCACCAGCCCGAACGATGGCCGCAGCCCTGTGCAGCCGCAGCGCGTCGAAGGCGAAGAAATCGAGCCCAGGGTCTCCGACCCGATGCTGAACGCCACGCATCCTGCTGCCGTGGCTGAAGCCGGCCCCGCGGACGATCCGCTCGATCCCTGATTCGTATTCCAGGGATTGCGCGTCACACCTCCAAACCACACATCGCCCTGCGCCAATGCGCCGAGCGTTAATTTCGCGACCAGGACAGCACCGGCTTCGTCCAGGCGCTTCACCACGGTTGCGTCCTCATCGATCGTCTGGTTTTCGAATCCGCCGGCGCCCCACGTGGTGCGATAGCCTTTCGCCGCCAGCAGATCCTTGGCCCCCCACGGCAAGCCGTGCAGCGGGCCGCGGTATTTTCCCGCGGCAATTTCCGCATCCGCCTTTTTCGCCTGAGCCTGCGCGCGTTCCTCCGTCAGCGTCACGACAAACTTCAGGGTGGGGTCATACTTCTTCAACCGCTCCAGGTACATCTCCGTCAGCATCACCGAGGAAACTTGTTTCGTTCGCACGAGTTCAGCCAGTTCGCGCACACTTGAGAATCCCAAGTGCTCCACCATCCTCGTTTCGCCGGAAGCTGCAATTCTTGGCGCCGCGGACATCCGCAGCGGCTTTCGCTCGGTTTCAAGCTTCATTCCCGGCAGCACGGGATCAAAAAGCAGCGCCGGTTCCACGGAATTCGGAATGTGCAGCTTATAGATTTCTTCGTAACCCTTCGCCTGATCGTTCAGGTTCTCGAGCATCATTTCCTTGTAGTCGTCTCCGATCGGCACATCCGCAATGGCCGCGGCACTCTCGATCATTTCCTTGGTGATCTTCTTCGCGCCCGCCGCTTGCGCCTGCGCCCACAGCACGCCGGGAAACAGCGTTCCCGCCAGCCCCATTCCCGAGCAGGTCTTCAAGAAATTTCGGCGATCCAGCATCGTTATTCTCCCTTTTTCCGCGTCACTTCCGGCGCGCGTAAGATACCACACCACCCTTACAGCCATTCTGACTGTCTTGTTAAATGGAGTAGGCCGGGGCAGCGCCGATGCCCTTAGCATCTTTTTTCCCGAGCGAAACTGAATGGTGTACGATTCCTGTATCCTGAAAGGAGCCTCCATGGCGCGCTTCGCAAAATTCTTTGTTTTCTTGTCTGTGCTGCTTCTGACTTTGTCCATTCGACATCTGCAAACAACGATGGCCGGCAATTCTCCTGCTGAGGGCAAGGAGGTTGTTCTCAAGGCGGCTGACATCACGCCGAGACTTTTCCCCGAAAAAGTTTTCTTTCGCGGCCAGATTGCTCCGGTGCAGTTCCGCAATACCGGCGGCGTGCGCTTTGCCGACGACTTCTATGTCCTCGCAGGCCTCGTCGACAATTCCGGGTACTCCAGCGGACTGCGCGAAAAATACCAAGCTTACCTTCTAAGCGAAGTTACGCTCGAGATTGGCGGTCAAACTTTGAAGCCCGGCGTCTACGGTTTTGGCTTCCTGGAAGGCGGGAAGTTTGTGGTCATGGACGTCGGCGCAAACGATCTCCTCAATGCGGCTTCGCAGCGCGACGCCGAGATGAAGCGGCCCGTTCCGCTCCAGGTGGTGGCGTCTTCCACGGCGGGCAGCTACCGCCTCTACGCCGGCCGCGACTACGTCGAATTCCGCCGCGCCCACTAACATTTGCCTTGGAACGCGCGCCGCGGAAACCTCTGCGGCAACTCTGCCATGAGTGCGAAATCCAGACTCGCGGAGAATCCAAAGCGGCAACTCGACTCCTTCTTCGCCAAGTAGGCATCGACACCGCCACGAATAAGATCACGAACTGGATCGAGTTGCCGGCTCCCGCGTTTGCTTCGGCGCCCACTCCCGATGGCCGCTGGCTGCCGGCCCTCAGCATGGTTGCCAATCGTCTATTCGTCGTTGATTTGCAGACAGGAAAGGTGTCGCGGTCGCTGGAGGTTCCGAAGCGATCTTCGGAAATCCTGATTCGCCCCGGCGGGGAAATTGCCTACATCAGCGGCACCGGAAAGATCGCCGTCCTCGGCCTGCGCTCGTGGGAAATGCAGCGGCCTATCGAGCTCACACCCGGGGTCGATGGCCTTGCCTGGGTTCCCGCGCCGCGCTGAAAGTAAGCGCCATTCGAATCGGAAGAGACACGGGGACAGCAGTTGCCTTCGAATACTCTTTTATTTCTCGCCGAGATATTCCTCGGGAACATCGTCTTCGGGCACTTCGTGGGTTCGGACTTCGCCCTCGTCCGCGTCACCGGCATCTTCCACGCCTTTCACGACTTCAGCCTCGAACGCGTTTCCCTCCTCAAGCAACTCTCCAACGCTTTCCGAAGCCGCGCCCGCGATCCCGGATAATCCTTGCAAATCACCCGACTGCCCAGCCGACTGCGCTCCCAGGTCCTTGGGCTCGAATACCACAGTCCTTATGTTCTCGCTCTTTCCGCGGACTCTCTTTTTCCTCTGCGCTGCCTTTTTTCTCAAAGGTTTTCGCTTCGGCGCAGCCTTTTTCTTCGCCGGCTTCTTTCTGGGGGCAGCTTTCTTGCTCGCCGCTTTTCTATTTGTTTTCTTCTTACGCGTCTTTTTAGTAGCCATACGCGGAGTCTACCACTTTCCTTCTCGCCCGGTTACCCGAAGCGCGCTTTACCCAATTCTTCTGCTGCGCTGCGCATATGCCTTCACTTACCACTAACCTCAAGATCCACAAACTCCAGGTTCCACGGTTCTTGCTTGAGATTCAGCCGCGCCACGGTCACCGGCAGTTGAAACCTGCGCGGTCCGGCGCTTCCCGGGTTGATGTACAGCACGCCATCGCGCTCCATCTTCCCCGGCTTGTGGGAATGGCCACTCACGACAATCTGAAATCCCGCTGCCGCCAGATTCAAATCCAAATCCTTTACATCGTGCAGGACGTAAATCCTCACCGCGCTGGCTTCCGCAACTGTGGTCACCGGCAGCAATCTTGCCCCCTCCTCAGTATCCACATTTCCACGCACCGCCACAACGGGAGCCAGTTTTCTCAACGCCTCCAGAATCTCCGGCTTTCCGACGTCCCCCGCATGAATGATCAGTTCCGACCCGCGCAGCGCTTCCACCGCTTCCTTGCGCAATAATCCATGCGTATCCGAGATCAGCCCGATCCTTTTCACGTTGGTTGCCATCTCCAGATCGTACCGCGCATCCCATGGAATCGTGCCGTAACTGAGCCGCTTATTCACTCCTCTTGACAATCTAGAGTAGAGATGGCATCGTCCCCTGGACGGTCGAGAGGAGCGCGTTTCATGGCGGAGAAACCGAGTGGACTCGTCCAGGGGACGCTGGACATGCTGATTCTGAAAACGCTGGAGCTGGAAGCGATGCACGGTTATGGCATTGCCATACGCATCGAGCAAATCAGCAAAGGCGTGTTCCAAGTGAACCCGGGATCGCTGTTTCCGGCGTTCCGCAGGCTGGAGCGAGCGGGCTGGCTGAAGAGCGAATGGCGGGACACGGAGAACAACCGGCGCGCGAAGTATTACATGCTGACGGCGCTGGGGCGGAAGCAACTCAAAGGCGAAACCCGGGAATGGGCGAGACAAGCCGCGGCCATTGCGCGAATTCTTGAGGCGGAATCGTAGGAGGCGGGCGATGTCGCTGCTGCGAAATCTGGCGGGTGGTCTGCGCGGATTGTTCCGCAAGGAACAGGCCGACCGCGAAATGGATGAGGAACTACGCGGGTATCTGGACGCCGCCGTGAACGAAAAAATGCGCCGCGGGATGAGCCGCGAAGATGCGGCGCGGGCCGCGCGCATAGAGATGGGCGGCGCAGAAAGTGTAAAAGAACAGGTCCGCGCGGCGAACTGGGAGTCGTTGGTGGAAACGCTCTGGCAGGATCTGAAGTTCGGTTTGCGTCTTCTCCGGTTCAATCCTGCTTTTGCGGCAGCGGCGATTCTGTCCCTGGCGCTCGGGATTGGAGCCAATACAGCAATCTTTCAATTGCTGGACGCAGTGCGGCTGCGCACCCTGCCGGTGAAGAATCCGGAACAGCTGGTCAAGATCAGTATTGACCACCGTAGTGGAGCAAGCGGCAGCTTCAGCTCGCGCTATCCTGACCTGACCTATGGCCAGTGGGAGCAAATTCGCGCGCACCAGCAGGCGTTCTCGAGTGTTTTCGCTTGGGGCCCAACCCTTTTCAACATTTCACCGGGCGGCGAAGTTCACTATGTACAAGGGCTCTGGGTAAGCGGAGCGTTTTTTGAGACGCTCGGCGTCGAGCCTTTGCTTGGACGTGTGCTGACTCCAGCAGACGATCACCCCGGTTGCCCTTCTGCCGGCGTGGTCATTAGCTATTCGTTCTGGAAGCACGAATATGCCGGAGAGAATTCGGTGATTGGCCGAACGCTAACGATTAACCGGCATCCATTTGAGATTATCGGCGTCACGCCTGCGGATTTCTACGGCGTGGAGGTGGGGCGCTACTTTGATGTCGCGGTGCCGCTCTGCGCCGAATCGATCATCAACGGCGAAGATAGCCAGCTACACAGGCCCGAGGCTTGGTGGCTTTCGGCCATGGGCCGTCTGAAACCCGGCTGGAACATCGAGCGGGCCACCGCTCAACTGCGAGCCATTTCGCCAGGAATTTTCGAGGCCACCGTGCCACCCGCTTTCAACACGGAGCAGGCCAAGCACTACGCCGGTTACAAGCTGGGCGCGTTTCCGGGCGATTCGGGTTCATCGGAATTGCGCAACAACTTTGAGAACCCGCTGTGGTTCCTACTGGCCCTCGCGGCACTCGTATTGTTAATCGCGTCCGCGAATCTGGCGAACCTCATGCTGGCACGGGCCAGCGCGCGGGAAAAAGAGATGGGCATGCGCATGGCCGTCGGAGCGAGCCGCGGAAGATTGATACGCCAACTGCTCGCGGAAAGCTTTCTGATCGCCGGGATCGGCGCCGCGTTGGGAGCGCTGCTGGCGCACAGCCTGAGCCAGGTGCTGGTCGCTTCCCTGAGCACCCAGAACGATCCGTTGTTTATGGATCTCGGAACGGACTGGCGCGTTCTCGGTTTCACGGCCGCTCTCGCCGGTTTGACCTGTATTCTTTTCGGGCTTGCACCAGCATGGCGCGCGACCGGCGTGTCGCCAGGCGTGGTGTTGAAAGAAAACGGGCGCGGCACCACCGGAGGGCGTTCACGGTTTGGCTTGCGGCGCATCCTGGTGGTCTCGCAGATTGCGCTCTCGCTCATGTTGCTAGTGGGCGCTCTTCTTTTTGCCCGCAGCTTGAACAACCTGGCCACGGTGGATGCCGGCTTCCGGCAGGACGGCATTCTCGTGACGGACATCGATTTCACCACGTTGAGTCTCTCGAACGAACGCCGACTGGCGTTCTCAGAGGAGCTTTTGAGCCGGGTGCGGGCGATTCCGGGAGTGGATTCCGCGGCGATCGCGGAGATCGTGCCGCTGAGCGGCAACGGCGAGGGTCACGATCTTTTGATGGGAACTTCGGGCTCCCCCAAGGGTGAGGCGCCAGTGGCGGCGTTCAATCGAGTGAGTCCGGGATTTTTCCAGACGCTGCAAACCCCAATGCTCGCGGGACAAGATTTCGATGAACACGACCTTAAGGGTTCACCGAATGTCGCCATCGTGAATGAGGAATTCGCGCGCAAATTTGCCAATGGCAGCAATCCCCTCGGGATGACTTTCCGGATCCGCCGCCAGCGGACCATTTCCACTCCCTACGAGATTATCGGACTGGTGAAGGACACGAAGTATTCCGACTTGCGTGAGGAACCTCAACCCATCGTATATACATGCATGACCCAGTACGATCATCCGGACACCGATGCGCAAATCCTGATTCGTTCGAATGCGCCGCTGGCCAGCTTGCTGTCCGGGGTGAAAAGCTCGGCGAACCAAGTCCATCCCGATCTCGACATCACATTCTTCCCGTTCCGCAAAATGATACAGGATGGGCTGCTTCGCGACCGCTTGATGGCTGCTCTTTCCGGGTTTTTTGGCGCGCTCGCCATGGTGCTCGCGGCCATCGGACTCTACGGCGTGATTTCTTACATGGTGGAGCGGCGCCGAAATGAGATCGGGATTCGCATGGCGCTGGGCGCCGGACAGCAAGAAATCATTGGCCTGGTGTTGCGGGAGACGGGCATTCTGCTTTTGATTGGTCTTGCGGCCGGAGCAGCTCTCGCCCTGGCCACCGCAAGGACCGCCGCTTCCATGCTCTTCGGCTTGAAGCCCACCGATGCATTTACCTACCTTCTGGCGGTGGTAAGTTTATCTGGGGTCGCGGCCTTGGCGAGCTTCCTGCCCGCCCGGCGAGCTTCGCGGCTCGATCCGATGGTGGCGTTGAGAAATGAATAGGCCGGGAACAAGCTGAAAGCGGAGATGGTTTCAGCGCAAGACTGCGGAAAACCAAATTGAAAATCTGGAGAGGTTAAGGAACGCCGCGTCCCGGTCTACGCGGATACTTTGGAAGGAATGGGACGCCGCAGCGGCTTTGTTCCAGGAATCGGAAACTGCATGTGCCAGAAGTTCGTTTCCGGTGACACAAACTCAACGCCTATGTATTGCTTGCCGTCTCGCGCTCGGTGGATCGAGACCACGCGGCACTCCATCGATTGCGCAGTGTGGTCGTTCACAAGAATCAGCGTATGTCCCACGAGCACGATCTCTTCAAGCTGAAACAAAGCTCCGTGCCGGTTCACCGACTGCGAATTCGTCTGCGCGCTGAACTTCTCGCCCGAGTCGGTTTTCCCGCGCACCGTCAAGGGAACTGTTAACGCTACCCGAAGCGTCCGCCGCCGCTCTTTGCACCGAAAATGAAGTAGAGACATTTCGAACCGGGACCTCAAATCTAAATTTCGAAACCACGGAACTCTGACTACTTTCGAACGCTGGGCTTCCACATACTATTT
>JBGQCW010000050.1:0-9744 GCA_041495565.1 Candidatus Acidiferrum sp. | reverse complement strand
CGGCGAGCCGCTAACCGCCGAACACGGCGGTCCCATGCGGCTGATCGTGCCGCATCTGTACGCCTGGAAAAGTGTGAAGTGGGTGCGCGGTATTACGCTCTTCGATCACGACCGACTCGGCTTCTGGGAGCGCAATGGCTATCACGCCTATGGGAGCCCATGGAAAGAACAGAGGTATTCCGGCGGCTAGCTCTCAATCACGGCTTTCGTGCTGTGATGTCAGATTGGAGGACACTCAGATATTTGCGGGCGGCTTCGAGAGCCTGCTCGGCATCATGATGAGAAACGAATCCGGTGTCATCATAAAGAGCCAAGTTCCTTTTGCGTCTAAGGTGGTCAAACACTACGAGTAGCGCGGCATGTCTTTTGTCGATGCGTGTTCGGACGAATTCGATAATCGCAATGTGATGGCCGGGCTGGCTGCGCGCACGGAATCCGTGGCTAAACATGAAGCCTAGCGAGGCCTTGAGCATGGCTTCATAGGCCTATTGAAGGCAGGCTTCTTCGTCAAAGGCGAGAATTTTCTGAGTCGAGGCCAGTTTCTTCCCCGCGCTCTGCAGAAAGCGCTCGATCTGCGCCCAGTCTACTATTTGTGGTTTGAGTTTCTTCACACGGCACTTACGAGGGAAACGCGCTTATTGTGCCAGACGTTTTCGAGAAAAGCATCCTTGCGGGCCCGGCGGGAGTGGAATTCCTTCGGCGACAGGACGGAATAATTGATTTCCCGTCCGAGTTGCCGCTCCAGCTTCTGGATGGCTTTCGCCAAAGCTTCGGCGGAGGGGATTCCCACGATGAGCAGGTCGATGTCACTGGCGGAATCCTGCTGGTTCCGGGCGAATGAACCGTATAGGCAGGCTTCCTGGATTCCTTTGATTTTCTGGAGGGCTCTTGCGATCACAGGAATGGCGCCAATGGTCTTGGAGACGATGCGGCGGAGTTCGTTGAATAGCGGATAAGTACGGTCGAGCTGAAAATATTTCTGGCGGCCGCTCACTTCTGATTGAAAGAGTCCTTCCTTTTCCAATCGCTGCAATTCTTTAGAGAGGTTTGAAGGGTCAATGCCGAGCCGCTTGGCCAAGTCGCGGAGATGCAGCCGGGCGGAGGGGTTGGTAAAGTAGTAGGCGAGAAGGCGCTTGCGCGCGCTGGAACGGAAGTCCAACATATGGTTGAATATTACCACATATGTGGTAGACATATGCAACAAAGAAAACCGCGAATCAGGGGAGGATGAAGTAGGTGCGCAGTTCGTGCTGTTGGACCACGACCGCCTCGGCTTCTGGGAGCGCAATGGCTACCACGCCTACGGCGATCCGTGGAAAGAGCAGCGCTATTCCAGAAGTTAGACTTTCGACATTCGAAGAAGAAGGCCAGGGCGGTTGAGGCGTACATGTCCTGTCGTCAGACGAGACTGTCGCGTAACGCCTTGCCATCGCGGATCACGAGGTGTATTCAGGAACGGCGCCAGCAGGGATTTGCATTCGGCAAGCCGTGTAAGCCGGCAAAAGAAGCCAAGGCGCGGGGAGCACACATGAGTGTCAAGCGATTCATGGCGGCGCAGTTGCGCCAGCCGAGCGGGTGGTTCGGTTCGCTGGTGGTCAGCCGGTTGATGAATCGCGCCAACCGCAAGATCATCGATTCCACGCTGGAACTCCTGCAAGTTAGTCCACAGAATCAGGTGTTAGAGATTGGATTCGGCGGTGGCGCGGCAATCTCGCTCCTTACGAAACGACTAAGCACCGGCGTGGTGTCGGGTGTCGATATTTCTGCCGACCTCGTCCGTCAGGCCGAGCGCAGATTCCAGCGGGAGATCGCGGAGGGCCGCGTCCGAGTACAGCTCGGAGATATTTCTCACCTTCCGTTTGCGGATGGCCTTTTCGATCGGGTGTTCACCATCAACACGATCTATTTTTGGCCCAACACCCTGCAAGGGTTTGCAGAAATCCGCAGGGTTCTCAAGAACGACGGGCTGGCAATCGTCTCTCTCCGGTCCAAGGAGACGATGCAGAATTATGCCGTCACCAAGTACGATTTCCGTCTGTTCTTGCCGGACGAAGCCGCCGATCTGATGCGACAGGCAGGATTTCGCGACGTTCGTGTGGAACAGCGTCACCAAGGCAAAATGTTTAACGAAGTGCTTGTTGTGGGAGCCCGCTGACGCGCCCTCCCCGTTTTTCCATCACGAAAAACGTCGAGATCTTACGAGAACGGCGGGGCGCCTGGAGCGACTGGCCGTTTTGATTAGGAAGATGGCGAGATGAACTCGCCGCTACAACCAGAAGAGAAATCTTCGTAGTAAAAAGCGCGGCTCAGGACGCGGGCGGTGCCGAGAAGGGGCAGCACGCCGAGATGGGGCGCAGGAAGCTGCGCCACTACAGGAAAACCCTTCAGCGTCACTCGCGTAGTAAAAAATGCGAGCTAGAGACTTGCCCAGCGCTTGATTTTATTGATCTTTTCATCTCGCAGGCCGGCCAGGTCGGCTTCCAGCAGCCAGCCCTCGCGGAGCAAGTGCCCAAACACCGAAAGCAGAACGGAGTATCTGTAATCGAACGTCTTATCCACCGTTCTTCGCTGTTCGGAAAGGTAGTCGTGGATTTGCCAGAGGTCGGATGGAGAAGAAGCACTAGCGATCATTTTTTTCACTCGTGCTGCGACATCGGCACATTTCCGCTGATATGTCTGGTCAAAGGCTCTTCTTGCCGTTTTCTTCTCTGCCGCGGACCAGGTGGATTCGTCTATAAACCATCCGGCTGAGCGCATTGAGGTCCGGCTCCCCGTTTCGGCGTGACCGTCCGCCGAGTCAAGCCTCGGCGTACAAAGCGGCGTCCCCGACAGGAGCCGTGGCAGGCAAGCCGCCCTGCTCCATAAGAGGCCGGGACAATTTTACGGACTTATTACCGGGGACACCAGGTTCTGTCAATCCGCGGCGGCTTGCGACTTGGTCGGATCAATCTCGATGCGGCCCTTGAAATGCGCGCCGTCCTCGATGCTGATCCGTGCCGTGGAAATGTCGCCAATGACCGAGCCGTCCGTCTTGACGTCGACGCGGTCGCGCGCGTGCAGATTGCCGACGACTTTGCCGAAAACAACCACTTCGCCGGCGTGAATTTCAGAATTGAGCTGGGCACTGGAGCCGACGGTCAACTGATGGCCGCGCAGCGAAATCGGGCCATCGACCTTCCCGTCGATTTGCAAGTCTTCGGTGCCGGTGATTTGACCTTTGATCTGCAAGCCGGAACCCAGGCGCGCAAGATTGCGTGCGTTGGGACTATTCGGGCGAGCGGTTGAGGGCGCAATGAATGGTGTAACGGGGGATGCTGGCCGCTGTGCCGGCGCTACGGCAGGCACCTCGGCTTGCGGCTGCTGCTTGGTCCACATAGTACCTCCATTGCCTGATCTAAAGATTTGGTTCAGCTCCGGGTGGGAGGGAGCAGCGTGCATTCACTCTAGTCGTGCAATGCAACACGATGCAACGACGAAAAGGTATAGGTTTGCGCACTTCAGAAACTGACCGTCCGGGCAGGTCAAAGCGAGCGAATACGATAAGTGAGAAATCGCGGTCAAACGTCACAGCCAGATCGGCTGCTCGCAACCAGTTTGAGTTCCTGCTCGAGGGTGAAAAGGGAGAACTGGCGCTCGCAGCCCATGTAGTGGTTTTCCGTGTCCGGTTTCCACTTTACGTAGACATATTCTGATTCGCCAATCTTGAAAGAGCTGGCGCTCATCACTTCGAAGAGGCCTTCGTCTTGCACGGTTAAGGTCCACTTTCTTCCCTCGCGCTCGTACACATAAGCGTTCTGTTTTCCCACTTTCTGCGCAGTGAACCTAGTCCCACTTAGAGTTGTGAAAGCAAGGCTGGTATCGGAAGAGACCACAAAGGCGCCGTCTTCCATGGGCGGCGCTCCCAGCTTCGCGACGACCTGGCCGTAGAAGACATCCGGGCGGATGGCCGTTTTCTGATCGTTTAGGGCAAAGCGCATCGTTCCCGCCAAGTGAAGAAGCTGCAGGCGCGCAAGGCCTGCATTGGAGAGCAAATAATAGAAGCCTCGTGACATCCCGGGGTCCAGCGGAGAGGCGAAGTGGACCTCCGCGGAAGTGCCCGTTTCGTCGAGCGGGTGTTCACGCAATTGCTTTTTCAGATTGGCGACTTCCTCAGGCGTCGGATGGTCGAGATTGAATTCCTTCATGTCGCGCCGTGCGAGCCGTTGCCAGTCGATGGATTGAAACGGGTCGAAGCGGACCTCGCCTGTTTTTAGATCCGTGTCCGCGTCATGAAACTGCGGTGATGGACGCACTGGAGCAGCAGCTTGAGGAAGCAGGCTAAGGACGTACAGGAGAGACCAAGCAGTTCGTAGCAACATGAATTGAGCCTCCACGGCCAGCCGAGAATCTGCGCTCGACAGGGATCGGAATTAGAATAGCCGGGAAGAAAAACGCCCGGGCAGATTTCCTGCCCGGGCGTTCCTGTCTAAAATCAACTCGAACTAATAGATGTCGTACTGCTCCCAATGAAGCGTGGCGTCAGACTGGATGATGACGTGTTTGTGCGCGGTCTGTTCGAGTTCGTCCATGAGCAGGGACTCGCGCGTCTTGAGCGCTTTGGCGATCTCCGGGTGCACGCGGAGCGTCAGGTTCGGGCCCTCGTGGTCGGCGGCGGCCATCTTGCGCGCCTCGGACTGGATTTCGTAGCACAGCGTGGGAATGGACTTGACCATGCCGGAGCCGGTGCAATACGGGCACGGCTGGCAGAGCACGCGCTCAAGCGCCTGTTTGGTGCGCTTGCGCGTGATGCACACGAGGCCGAACTCGTTGAACGAGAGCGCCTTTGACGGGGCCTTGTCCTCTTCGAGAGCCTGTTGCAGCGCGGACAAAACTTTTTCGCGGTTGCGCCGCTCTTCCATGTCGATGAAGTCCACGACGATAATGCCGCCGAGGTCGCGCAAGCGAATCTGCCGGACGATCTCCGTCACGGCTTCGAGGTTGGTCTTGACGATAGTGTCCTCGAGCCGCGTGGAGCCCTTGCCAACGAACTTGCCGGTGTTCACATCGATGGCCACGAGCGCTTCGGTATGGTTGATGACGATGTAGCCGCCGGACTTCAACCAGACTTTCGCGCGCAGTGCCTTGTCCAGCTCGTGCTGGATGCCGAACTCTTCGAAGATCGGCGTTTCCTTGGTGTAGAGCTTGACCTTGGTGACCAGCTTCGGCTGGAAGCGGTTGACGAATTCAACGACCTTGCCGTACTCCTCTTCGTTGTCGATCCAGATGGCGGTGAAATCGTCGCTGACGTAGTCGCGGAGCATGCGCTCGACCAGGTCGAGATCGCGATGGAGAAGAGCGGGTGCTTTGCGCTGCTCGCTGCGCTCCTTGATTTCGTTCCAGGATTTGCCGAGAAAGTCGATGTCGGTGCGGATTTCGTCATCGGTGGCGCCGCCCGCCGCGGTGCGCACGATGAATCCGCCGGGATACGCGCCGCCGGCTTCGCTGACGAGACGGCGAAGCCGCGAGCGGTTATCCGCGGAGATAATTTTTCGCGAAACGCCGGTGTGATGGACTGTGGGCATGTAGACCAGGAAGCGGCCCGGCAAAGCCACGTGGCTGGTGATGCGCGCGCCCTTCTTGCCGAGTGGCTCCTTGGCAATTTGGATGACCACTTCCTGGCCGGCCTTCAACATTTCGGAAATGAGCTGCGGCCGGCGCGACGGACCGGAATGGCCGCCTTGAAAGCCCCGGTCATTCCTTGGGCCGCTGGGACGGCGTTCGAAACGCGGTCCGCTGCTGGGGCGTCCGCCGCGATCGGGACGGCCGCCACGGCTGTCGGGGCGTCCTCCGCGGCTATCCGGGCGTCCGCCACGATTGTCGCGGCCACGATCCCGGCCGCCGCTGCGGAAAGGCCGCTGAAAGCGCGAGTGCGGGCTGCCGCCGATGCGGGCCGAATCACGCGGAAAATCTTCGCGTGGAGCGGATGGGCCGCCGACACGCGGGGCGCGGGTCTCGCCGGGGAGCAGAATGGTGTCATCTTCGATGGCCGCCGCGGCTTCCGCGACGGGTTCATCCGGGGAGGCGGCGATCACTCCCTCTTCGACAGGTTCCGTTTCGGCGTGTTCCATTTCTGCCTGTTCGTGCTCGGTCTGTTCGTGTTCTCCCAGGCCAGCCGCGTGGAGCGCCGTGTCGTGCGCAAAGTCCGCTTCGGCTTCGGCGCGCTTGACGGCACGCTGCTCTTCGACTTCTTCCGTTTCTTCCGCGGAGAGTTCCGAGACCTCCTCGGCGTGGATTTCTTCCGCTTCGCTCGTTTCTTCTTCGGTGTCTTCTTCTTCGAATTCGGCGCCGCCCGCCAGAGCGTCGGCTTCTGCTTCTTCGGTAGTTTCTTCGTGTTTGGCTTCGGCGAAATCGGCGGCTAGCGCGGCGACCTGGTCTTCGTTCAGTTCGACGTCATTGCGCGCAGGTTCGGATTCGGTGACCGTGCTGTTTGCGGCGGAAGCTTCCTCCGCCGTGACCGCAAGCTCCCCCGTGGGTGCAGCTTCGGCTTCCGAGCCGCCATCGGCCAGGAGCCAGCGAGGAAGTCCGCCGGAGAACCGGCGGGGAACGTTGCTGCCGCTCGGGGCGGCTGGGGCCAGATTGCCGGCTGCCCGCGAAGAAATCTCTTCCGCTTCGGGACGCTGATCCTGAGCTTCGTGCTCAACGACCCGAGCTGGCGCAGGCGCCGCTGCTGGCTTGCCGCGATACTTTGCGAGCGATTCACCGGGGAGAATAATCTCCTCCTCGGTTGTGCCCGACGAAGAAGCTGGACTTGCGCTGCGCGGAGCTTCCTGACGCCGGTTGTCGTAGCCGCGCGGCTGCGCGCCACGATTATCGGATCCGCGGGATTCACCGCCCTGGGGTGACGCGTATTTTGAGGGGGGTAGATTGCGTCCCCCACCCGGACCACTCGGTGGGCGTCCGCCGCGAGGGCGTCCGCCACGGCGACCCCAGCGGCCGCCACGGCCACGATCGCCACCGCGATCTCCGCCACGGTCATTGCCGCGGCCAAAATTCTGGTTGGGACGATCGCTGCCTTGGCGCGGCGGATAGTTCTGCGTGGGGTTGTAACGCGGCGCAAAATTCTGCGGCGCGGAAGCGTTGGAATCAGGCTGGCGTTCGTCCGCAGCTTCGGTGTGCAGATCTTCCTGCGCCGGCGGCGTAGCTGCCTCGTGATGTTCCTCGGGGTGCTCGCTCTCCGCGGCGTGCGCTTCCTCGTGAGACGAATGCTCGTCGACGTGCGTCTCTTCCTGCTGAAACTCCTCGTGATGCGCTTCGTCGTGATGTTCGCTGGCGCGAGCCAGAGTTTCGCCCGGCAGCACCTCAACCGGAGAGTCGATCGCAGGCGGCAGCGACGGCGCCGCGCTTTGCGGCTGCTCGTGCAGATGCACGGGGTCGTAATCTTCGAGGTTTTCGAAAACGTCGCTGACGTACAGGAATGCGTCACCGTCGAGACCGATGTCCACGAATGCCGATTGCATGCCGGGAAGGACGCGAGTGACTTTCCCTTTGTAGATGCTGCCGACCAGCGCGAATTCTTTTTCGCGCTCGATGTAAATTTCGACTAACTGGCCTTCTTCGAGAATCGCGACCCGCCGTTCGTGGGAGGCCGCGGAGATAACCAATTCTTTCGACATGAAAACTCCTTATGCGTGACCCCAGCGTGGCCGGGATCACCCTTCCGTGCGGCCCCAACTTGGCCGGGGCGCACAGGACGCATCGCCGCGAGCTTCTGCCCGTCGGAGGTCCGAGAAATCGGTGCCGGTTTGGTTTGCACCAAGACACACGTAGGCCACACTTGTAGATAAGTGGCTTTGCGTTCGAAGCCAGAGGAGATGGTCCCGATCGGGTCGGGGCCACCGGTCTGAAGATGATTCCTCAGTCTATCGAGGCTGGTCCGTTGCCGGAAACGAGCCGGGCGAACGGCGGACGATGCTGTCCTCACTCTGAAAATCCTTCTTACTTGTGACCCCGGCCTGACCGGGATCAACAATTCCAATTTCTTTTCCGGTGCGTTCCGCCGAAGCGGGAACGTCACGCGGCACTGGCGGTTCGTCAGTTGACGAAGCGGCGAAGCCGGACATTCATCACCAGGCCAATCGCCAGGAAAACGAACAACGTGGCGGAACCCCCGTAACTCATGAGAGGTAATGGGATGCCGGTAACCGGCATAGCGCCGATGACCATGGCCACGTTCACTAACACATGGAAACCCAGCGCTGCCGCCACGCCCATGACCAGAAACATTCCCGCGCGATCTTTCGCGCGTTGAGCATTCTGCACTAAGCGTAACAGAAGCGCCATATAGAGTCCTAGGGCTAGAAGCACGCCCTTGAATCCCTGTTCTTCAGCCCACGCCGACATGATGAAATCGGAATATCGGACGGGAATGTAGCCCAGTTGATTCTGACTGCCATTGCCAAACCCTTTGCCCCAGAAGCCGCCGGAGCCCACGGCAATCTTCGATTGCAGCAATTGATAGCCGGAGCCTTTGGCGTCGTCTTCCGGATGCAGGAATGAAGTGATTCTGTCCCTTTGGTACGGCTTGAGGATATGCCGGCTGACGGGCGGATAGAAAACAGCCCCCACCAGCAGAATCCCAGCCAAAGAAAATACCGCTGCATGCTGCCACTGCAAGCCCGCCAGAAAAGCGCCGACCACCAGCATAGGCACCAGCACGAGGGCGGTACCTAGATCGGGCTGCTTGAGTATCAAAACCAGCGGAATACCAACCAAAATCCCTGCCTTGATCAAATCGCGCAGATCAAGTTCATCTGTGCGCACTTCCGCGAAGAAGCGTGCCAGTACAATGATTATAATCAATTTCACCAATTCCGACACCTGAAGAAATTCGCCGAGGACGGGAATCCAGCGTTTGGCGCCGAAGCGGGTATGGCCAACGAGCAGGACGGCGACTAAGGCCGCCACGCCGATGAAATACAGGATCGGTGCCTGGTCGAGAATCAGGTGGTAGTCGAGGCGGGAAAGCGCGAACATCAAAACGAAGCCGATGACCAGCCAGCGCACCTGCTTCATGTGCATGCCCGCGAGCGAGCTGCCGTGCGTGGCGGAATAAATTTCAACTACGCCGAGGGCGCAGATGGTGGCCAGGATGGCTAAGAGCCACCAGTCGTAATCGCGTGTTCCGGGTGCTTCTTTCATGGAAGATCAAATTGGGAAGTCATCTTGAAGCCATCGAATGGATAGGCCCAGAATGACAATTAGCTGTTTCCCTTCCTTCCTAAATACCAAATCCTAGCGATGCTCATCCGGGCTCGTGGCGCGTGTCGGCACGACGGCAGCAGCCTCTTCCGGCTTCAGCGCGGCCCGAGGAGCAATCACAGCCGCCGGAGCCGCGTTCTTCCCGGGCGCATCGCTCTTGTTCTCGACGGTGTACTGACCCTGCGTCTTTTTGTTTTTCTTGTCGTAGTAGGCCTTGATGACATCGCGGACGACGGGCCCGGCCGTTTCGCCGCCGTGTTTCCCGCTTTCCTGAACCAACACGGAGACCACAATTTCAGGATTGCGGCGCGGTGCGTAACCCACGAACCACGCATTGTCTTCGAATTTCTTCTGCTTCCCCACGCGCTCGCGCGTGGCATAACCGATCACCTGGGCGGTTCCCGACTTTCCGCTTACCTCAATCCCCGGCAATCTGACGTTTCTGGCGGTGCCGCCGTCTTCGTTCACCACCCCATACATCGCGTCCGTAATTTTTTCCACGGTCGG
>JBGQCW010000049.1:0-10106 GCA_041495565.1 Candidatus Acidiferrum sp. | reverse complement strand
TTCTGGAGTTTGCGGAGCGCATCCGCAAACAGTTCGATAACGCGCCGCCCATCGTCTTCGAACCGCTGCCACAAGATGATCCGAAACGCCGCTGCCCGGACATTACCAAGGCCAAGCGCATCCTGAACTGGGAGCCCAAGGTCGGATTGGAAGAAGGATTGAAGCTGACGCTGGCCTATTTCAAACAGGCATTCGCGAAAAAATAGCTGATTCGCGGGCTGCGACGTGTGAGTGAAAGCAGCGGAACGAACCGCGACCTTTCCTGACCACGGAAGCTTACTCTCTTCCGAAGGAGAAGTACTCGAACCCCTTCTCCCGCATGCCTTGTGGCGAATAAAGATTTCGCCCGTCGATCACCAGCTTGCGCGCCATCATTTTTCCTGCGCGATCCCAATCGAGCTTGCGAAAGATTTCCCACTCCGTGCAAACCAGCGCGGCATCCGCGTCGCGCAAAGCGTTGTAAGGGTCCTCGTGATATTGCACCTGCGGGAAGAGCGCCATCGTGCGCGCCATCGCTTGGGGGTCCGTCGCGTGGACGGTCGCGCCTTCCTCGATCAGCCGCTTCACCACATCCAAAGCCGGCGCGAACCGGATGTCGTCCGTATTGGCCTTGAACGCCAGCCCGAGCACCGCCACATGTTTGCCCTTCACCACCCACAGGGCCTGCCGGATTTTTTCAAAAAAGTGGTCGATGCGTTGCTTATTCACGCGCTCGGTGGCTTTCAGAATGTCAAAGTCCACGCCGACGGACGCCGATAAATGGACGAAAGCTTGCACGTCTTTCGGGAAACAGAAACCTCCGTAACCAAGTCCGGCCTTCAGGAATTGCCCGCCAATGCGCTCGTCGAGACCCATGGCGTGCGTGACTTCCTCGACGTTCGCGCCGATTTTTTCGCAGAGATCGGCGATGACGTTGGCGTAGCTGATTTTCAGCGCGAGAAAGGAGTTGGAAGCGTGCTTGATGAGTTCGGCGCTGTTGATGGTCGTGACCAGGAACTCGGCTTTGTGGCCCGGCGGGCAGGTTCCGTTATGCACGGGGCACCGAAAGGTCTTTTCGAGAATGGGCCGGTAGATTTCCCGCAGTTCCGCGGCGGAGGACGAATCCTCCACGCCGACGACGATGCGGTCCGGATGAAAGAAATCTCTGACGGCGGTGCCTTCGCGAAGAAATTCCGGGTTGGAGGCCACACGGAATTTCACGTTGCTGTTGCGTGAATAAGTGGAAAGAGCGCGGCTCAGCTCAAGCCCCGTGCGCGCGGGGACCGTGCTCTTTTCGACCACGAGTTTGGGAGACCGCGCTTCCGCCGCGATTTGCCGGGCAACGTGGTCGATTGCCGAAAGGTCCGCTTCGCCGGAGTCCTTCGGTGGCGTCCCGACACAGATGAAGATGGCGTCGCCAGCGCGGATGGCTTCGCCCGTGTCCGCGGTATAGGAGATCCGTCCGGCTTTGCGAGCGGACGCGAGAATCTGGTCGAGGTGCTCCTCGTAGATCGGGACTCCGCCGGCATTGAGCTTGGCAATGCGGTCCAGGTCAATGTCCGTACAAACCACTTCGTGCCCTGCCTCGGCGAGACAGGCTCCGGTAACCAAACCGACGTATCCACAACCGATGACTGAAATACGCAAGACGAACTCTCCCTTGGATTGGCTTCGGAAGGACAGTGGTGCCGTCCGTCGCAGAATGCCAGCTACCTATTGTGACCGAATCCCCCAGAGGTACAAAGCGCTTCATGGGATCGTTTTCCCCCCAGAGGCCCGCTTCTTCCAGCAATGGCCCGCTAAGACGCAAGATCGTCACTCTTGCGTCTTAGGAACTCTAAACGTTAGGGCTATAGACAGCCCCCCCCGGCCTCGCTAGCTTGAACTCAGGGTCATTCTCCGGAGTTCTCTCGAATTCCGCTTTGCGGAGGCAAATATGGGACGCGTTCGTCTCGTCGCTCTATTCTTCGCTCCTCTTTGCCTGCTCCTGTGTGTTTCTCAGGACGCCTCCGCCCAATCGCGGCGCGTTGGCGTCGCGACTTCTCCGGACAACGACGCTTCTTTTTCCGACGCGCGGCTCCGCGTACGGCCCCCACTACCAAAACCCCGCAGCCCTGAAATTTTCTACTGCGAAACGCCGGATACCGCCTGCCGTACAACGCAAGATGTTTTCTCGCTCGCCGAACTTCGCGATTTGTACGTTTTTGTTGTGTGGCCCGGAGTGACCGGCCAGCATGTACAAACGATGGAATTTCTCTTGCCGGATGGCAGCATCTATTCCTCAAAGAAAACGCAATTCATGATTGGAGGCGTCATGACGTCGGCCGCAATGGCGCCAGCCTTCCAAAACGAAATCTCGCCACTGCCGCCGGCACGCCACTTGATGGCTGACGCGAACAGGATTCATACGCAAGGAATTCCCTCGCTGCTCATGAAGAGCCGGGGCAATTCTTCCATTCTTACCGTGCTGCCCGTGGGCGGCACTTACATTACCCAGCGGAATCTCGGCGGGACCTGGCATGTGCGCGTGCTTCTCGATGACCGGCTCGTGCTGGAATCCGCCTTCACGCTTACGCTCCGTCCTGCACCGGCCAACGCACAGGAAGAGGCAGGGTCGGGACGATGACTACGCATTCCAAACCATCGCAAAGTTTTCTTGGTATTGCGCTCCGCTGTTTTCTCACGCTGCTTCTTGTCTGCCCTGCGATGCCGCTCCGTTCCGACGAACAAACCGCGGTGACCTCCACGCGTGACGCCACGATCAATCAGGCTGCCCCTGCGACAAATAACGGCGCGGCCACCACGGTTTCCACGCACACAGCAGCGAATGCCAACCAACGCTCGCTGGTGCGCTTTGACCTCAGCACCACGGGTCTGAATTCCAACACGGCCGTAAAAACATCGACATTAAATCTCGTTCCCACCACCCCGCTCTTCACCAGCCGCAGTCAGGAAGTGCATCGCATTACGGGCGCGGCGGATTGGACGGAAGCCGGCGTCACCTGGAATACGCGCGATGGAGCCCTCGCTTGGGCCGCGGCGGGAGGCGATTTTGATCCCACGGCCACCGACACGCAGCTCTCGGGAACAATCGCTGGGACAGCGGTCCTCTTCAACGTTTTAAGCGATTCGACCTCGGCAAACATTCCGCAAGCATGGATCAACGGAACGATTCCGAATTTCGGGCTGGCGGTGAAAGACACGCTGGAAGATGGCGCCACCTGGTCGTTTACCCGGCCCATCACCGTCACTGTTGGCGCCAATGCTCCGTTCAACGGATACAACGGCTACAGCGCGCAGATTACCGGCTTCAATACCGCGGCCCTGGTCGCTGCCGGCAAGATGCGCGCCGATTGCAACGACTTGCGCATCGCGCGCTTCGCCGCCAACATCTGGACACAGTTGGACCGGCAGGTGATCAACTGCAATACCAACAGCACGATTATCTGGTTCAAGTTGCAGGCCAATATCGCGGCGAACGGATCAGATGCCACTTACTCTCTGTATTACGGCAACGCGAATCCAGGGGCGCCGCCGGCAAACCTGAACAACGTCTATCTCGCCTACGATAACTTTGACGCAGATACGCTGAATCAGCCCCCCGCTGGCTGGACCGTGCAGGCCAACGGTCCTTGGAACGTTGTGGCCGACGTTGGGGCAAACCGGATTCTTCGCGAATCCAATGCGACTGCCGGGATCAGAAATGTCATCAAAGTTAGCTCCGTCACCACGGAACGGGACGTTTGGGTCCAGGCCGACCTCCGCATGACTTCTGCCGCGGGACTGGAAAGCACAGGTTGCCCGATCGGGCGTGTCGGCGGAGCTGCGGCTGCCGATTTGACTGCTTACCGCTCCTGCCTGCAATTCATCACCGTTGGGGCCCTTCCAAACCAGAGAGTGTCGCAACTCGCTTATTGGAACGCCGGTGCATTCGCTAGTTTGCAGCAGCCAGCTTTTGCCTGGAATGACGGAACGTTCTACACGGTCGCTGGAGCCTTTTTCGGGAGCCCGGCAACATTGCGCACTGTTGTGAACGGTGTGCTCCAAGTGCCTTCAATTGCTGGCAATGCCAATGTCGCAACCGCCGGCTCCGTCGGGCTCTTCGTCTATGACGGCAATCCCGTGAACTACGACTTCGACAATTTCCTGGCCCGCCGCTACACCGAGCCGGAACCCACGACGGTCGTCAGCGCCGAGGCGAACAATGCATTGTCACCCCTGTATGGTTCCCGCGAGAATTCCGTTGCAAATCAGCCAACGCTGAATTTGCGTTACCTGCGGGATGTCACTATGAATCCCGCAGCGCCGGGAATTTCGGAAATCACGCTGAACTGGGCGTTCCCCATCGGCTCCACGAATGCCAACTATGACGGCGTGCTGTTTGCCAAGCGGCCGGGAAGCGTTGCGCCGACGTTTGCTCCTGCGGACGGGACCGTCTACAACACCGGCGCGCAGCCCGTAGCAGGGCAATTCATCGCGGCAAACACTGCGGCGTTTGCCACCATGAGCGCCTTTGATGAAAACGGAGACAACAGCATCGTGCTGCCGGGCACGCTGTACGCCTATAAAGGCTACACCCACGACGCCACAACCATTACGGGCGCTGCCTCCGTTGCGGCTCCTCACTATTCCTTCGGCAACACTTCGACGCAAACGATTACCACCGTCATCGGCGGCGGTGCCAGCAAGAATTGGAGCTACAAGACCGGTGCGACCACGCTGGCGGCGCCGGCCCTGGATCCCGGGAACATTGTCGTCACCGGCGGAAATGACAACGCCGTGCACGCCATGTCCGTGAACAACGGTCAGCGCAATTATCAGCCCGGTGGAACCTCTGGTGTCACCGGCGGAACGATTCAGACTCGGCCTCCCCTGATCGCGGCGTCGGATACCTCGCATCCCACCTGCACGAATGTCTGCGCCATAGCTTATGTGGCTGCTGGTGATGGCACCGTCTACGCCTTCCGCGCGGACACGGGCGCCTTGCTCTGGCAAACCGGAGTCCTGACCACCGGCGCTGGCAGCGGTTTCCAGGCTGCCCCCGCCGTACAGGTAAAGTCTTTCGCCGGCCCGGGATACATTCCTGCTTTTGACACCGTGATCGTTGCCACGCGAAATGTCGGTGCCGGCAGTACAACGAACAATCGAGTTTTTGGATTGAACGGGAACACGGGGGCAACGGTGTGGACCTTCGCTCCCGGAAACATGGACATCGTGAACGCCACCCCGTACATCGACTACGTCAACAACATGGTCTGGGTCACCAGCCGCGCCAATGGAGGCGTGGCCCAGCCCAGCCTTTGGAAAATCAGCACCATCGGCAATGGAGCCGTCGCGTCATCCGCGACCTTCAATCTGAACGATACCGACCAGGCGCCGACGCAAAACTTCGACGGCCGGGTAATCTACGTAACAGCCAACAACGGCCGACTCTGGGTTGTGCGCACGGACATCAACAATTGTTCTACGCGAAGCGGCGCTCTCGGCGTCACTCCCCTGGGATTCCCCATTCCCATTCAGACGGCGGCCTTGAACGATGATGTGTTCTTTTCCACTTCGACCGGGGTTTCGAAAATTCACGTGGTCTACCCGTTGGCAGCCTGCGCCCCGGTCACGTTTACTGTTCCTATTGGTTGGGTGAATCCCGCGATCACGAACCCCTCTTCGCTCATGTTCACTTCTCCGCCGCAAGCCGAAGCCATGTACGTCGGTTCTTCCGACGGCCACATGTACAAGATCAACCCCACAACCGGCGCGAACGTCGCAAATCGCTTGATCAACGCCGGTGCGACAATCGGCGATCCCAGTTTCGACACCTTCACCCTGAAGTTTTATATCGGGGATTCTACCGGACACGTCTTTTCTTTCGATTTGTTCTAGGCGGGGCAGTTGGGACTTGAAACCGCATAGCCGGAGACCGTCTCTAGCTTCTCTCCGTTTTCCCCATGAGCAGGCCGCGCAGTCCCAGAAGGACGAGGCGCGGCTGGCGGCGGACCACATTCCAGAGCAAGCGAGCGGATTCATCGCGGTTGATCTCCCCGAGCGATTGGCGGGTTGAAGCATCTAACAAATCAACAAGTTCTGAATAATCCTTCTGCTGAAAATGGTGCAGCGCCCGGCGGATCAGCCAATGCGTGCGGAGCTCGCGGCGCAAGGCGCCAAGCTCCTGGCTCTTGCCATTCTGCAAGAGGGCTTGTGCCACGCCCAGCGCGCCTCGAAATCCTGTGACGATTCCCCCCACCGTGGATACCTTAACCTGCGCGGCGGCGTCACCCACCAGGTAAACCTCGCCATTTCCAATTTGCCGGCGCACCGGCACCCAGCCCCGATAAACCGGTATGCGCGCGCCTTGCCATTCGAGCGGCTCCAGGTGCTTCTTCTCCAGGAATCGTTCGAAACAACGTTTGGTATCGCCGCCATTTTCGCCAATCACGCCAACCGCCCCGCGCTCCGCGGATTCGGGAATCAGCCAGTAAAAGTACGGCGTGTCATCCGGCACGAACCACACGCGCGTTGTATCCGGCGGGCAGTCTTTTGGCAGGCGCACGATAGCCTGAACCAGCGGCACGGTTTCGATCGGCGGCCAGCCGGAAGCGCGCGCCACCCGGCTTGCCGCGCCGTCAGCTCCAACCACACTGTCCGCGTGCAATTCCTCGCGCTTGCCGCCGGTTTCAACTTCCAGGCGCAATCCACGGGCATTCGGGCCGATGCCCAGAAAACGCGTGTCGAAAGAAAGGTGTGCGCCCGCTTGCTGTGCCTCGCGGGCCAGAGCCGGAATCAGGCGCGACCGCTCAATGATGAGATCCGGCTTCGTCAGCGCGACCTGCGCCGAGCGGCCGTCAGTAAACAGTTCGAAGCGGCGAATTTCGTTGATGATGCTTTCGCGGGCCGCGGCTCCCATTTGGCTGCGGAATTGGTCGGTGACAATCAGAGTGCGCGGCGCGGGCTCGAATTGAGGTTTCGATTCCAGCACACGGACGCGGCGGCCGCCACGGGCCACGCTTGCCGCCGTAAACAGTCCGGCTGCTGAGCCCCCGACGACGATGACTTCCCGGTCAGCCTGGCTTAGCCGCGGCTGCTTTTCTATGTTCCCCAAGGCTTCTGTGTGTCCCACTGGCGCGGGTTCCCCGCAAATTCGCTTCACCAGGGATGCCACGCTGATAAATTTAGCCGCTTCCCGCCCGACCCGTGGGGGATTGCTCGAGAAATGGGTGAGAGGGTGCCCGGTAAGTATAGCGAATCCACCAGCGAGGGCAAACTCCAGGGAGCTCCAACAGCAGTGACGAATGTTTGTCCAGCCAATCGGTTGTCTCAGGAGGCCGAAGAGGGCTTGGGTGCTTGGCGCTCATAGGGTGCGCGCTCAAGGAACATAACGCCGGTGAAGATAATCGCTAGGGTGAGAGTACCGACCAGAAATGCTCCCCGTGTGGAAAGATAGCTGACCAGCACAGCCGCGCCGCCGCCCATCGCACCGAGGAGATACAGCGTGAGAACTGCGCCACGATGGCCCAGCCCCAAATTGGCGAGGCGATGCGCGGCGTGGTCTTTCCCAGGAGTGGCAAAAGGAAGCAGCCCGCGCCGCGAACGGGAAATTGTCACCAAGGTCGTATCGAAAATAGTCACGCCCAGGATGAGAATCGGCGCGAGCCAGGAGGAGAGATGGCTTGTGTGCTCCAAGCGCAGTTTCAGCCCCAGCGTGGCCATCAGGAAACCGAGAAACATCGCGCCGCCATCGCCCATGAAAATCTTTGCCGGCTTAAAGTTCCAGCGCAGGAACCCAGTTGCCGCGCCCAGCACGGCGGCGGCCAGCGTGGTGACCAGCGTCTGGCCGTGCAAGTACGCCAGCATCGCGAAAAAGACGGAAGCCATCGCGGCAATGCCCGCGCACAGACCATCCATGTGATCCAGAATGCTGAATGACGCGGTAATGCCGACCACCCAGACTACGGTAAGGGCGACATCCAGGTAATCGCCGCTGCGCCCGCCAAGCAACACGCTAAAGACCTGCGCGCGGATCCCGCTCACCATCAAAATCGCCGCGGCCAGCGGCATGCCGACAAACAATTTGACCTGATGATGAAGCACGCCACGGTCGTCAAGAATGCCGATACCCGCCATCAAAGTCGCGCCAATCAGAATCCCGACGATTTGAGCCCGCGCCGGCCCGTCAAATGCAAAGAGAACGGCGATTACCACGGCTGCATACATCGCGAGGCCGCCCAGGAGCGGAATCGGCTCGAGATGGACCTTCCGCGGCCCGGGCAGATCCACCATGCCGACGCGCAAGGCGAGCGCGCGTACGGGCACAACAAGCATCACCGATGCAAAAAGTGCTATGAAAAAAGCCAGCAGGCCTGCGGCCATGCATCCTCGATTGATGTGCGAGATGATTCCGGCCTGGGCGGTGTGGCCGGTGCCTCACGCCATTTTTGCCGGCTTTGGGGTCCGGCTCCCAAGGTACAGCTAGAAAGTTGACGGCAACGCGATCAACTGGCTGCCCCACGCAGCCTTAACACCATACTGCGACTTTAGTTTCGAAACAATCAGGATAATCCTGCAGGTGCCCATTTTATTTGCGTGCAATCAACTGCGTTTTCGAGGTCAAAGACCCTACAGCCAGCTTGCCCCAGCTCAACGCTCCGTGAGCATGCGGGCAAAGGTGCGCTTGACCTCGTCGCGGTCGCGGGTGGCGTAGTACCAGTCGATCGTGCGCTTCAGACCTTCGCGAAAGAGAACTTTCGGCTCCCACCCGAGGAGTTTCTTGGCCAGCGAATTGTCCGCTACGCGATTGAGCGGGCCCGTAGGCATATCCGGACGCAGCTTGATCTCCGCCTTGTGGCCGGTGAATTCGCAGACCATCTTTGCGCAATCGATTACCCGGATGCGCTCCATCGTGCCCAGATTGATGGCCGTGCCGTCGCTGATTTTTTCTCCTGCCAGGATCGTGCCCTCAACGATGTCATCGATGTAAGTCCAATTGCGGATCTGCGTGCCGTCGCCCCACACCTCGAAAGGATTTTGCCCCAGGAAAGCGCGTGCAATCATCGCGATCACAGCATGATTTTCGACACCCCGCGGGCCGTAGACCGTAAAGTAGCGGCACGAAGCGCTGCCCATGCCGTGTTCCTTCGAATAGGCCTGCAGCGTAAATTCGCCCATCAATTTCGCCCATCCATAAGTATTGTCCGCGTCGTTCGGGCCTTTGGTCAGATCCTCGGTCAGATAAAGTTCTTTCTTGGTATCCGACTGCATGAAATTTGGATAGACGCAGCCGGAAGAAGCAAAGACTACTTTTTTTACTTTGGCCCTTAAGGCTTCCGCAAAAACCAGTCCATCCAGAAAAAAATTAGAAGCCGGTCCGGCCTGGTGGAGGTCGACGTAGCCGCGGCCGCCGTGGTCCGCCGCAAGATGAAAGACCGTGTCAATCCCCTGCATCGCGGCGCGTGTCACTCCGGGTTCCCGCAGGTCGGCCTGCAGAAAATCAACCTTGCCGGTGCCGAGATGCCACCGAATGTTGTCGAGGTGCCCGCTGCTCAGATCGTCGACGATGCGAACCTTGGCAACGCCGCGCGCCAGGAGCTGATCGGTTAGCGTCGAGCCGATGAACGACGCTCCTCCCGTCACAATCACCGTCTTTCCCGTCCAAAACGTTTCCGCTGGCGTCACGCTGCTCTTCCTCCTTGCATTAGTTCGCGGCCGTGAGGTGATCAAAAACTTCAACAAATTTCTGTAATTCTTTGACTCTATCATAATCAGGCGCGGCGGCTCGCGCCGCCTCGCCCATCGTTTTCAGTCTCTGTGGATCGCCAACAAGCGCGCGAACGGTGGAAACCAGTTCCGCAGGCTTGTCCGGATCGGAGGAAACGGCGAACCCGCCCCGAACACCCAGCGACACGGCATCTGTTTCTTCAGGCGCAACGGCCACGATGGGTTTTCCCGCCGCCAGGATTCCGTACATTTTGCTGGGCACGACCACACCCTCAAGTCCGCGTTTCACGGTGATGACGTGCGCGTCGGCAGCCGCCAGCACGGACGGAATCTTGCCCGCGGGGAAAAAATCCAGAAACCTTATGTTTTCCGCGCCCGCCGCGGTAGCTTCGATCTGCGCGCGCTGCGCGCCATCCCCG
>JBGQCW010000048.1:0-10112 GCA_041495565.1 Candidatus Acidiferrum sp. | reverse complement strand
TTTCGCCCGCACACTTTCGGCGTTTGCGAGACGCGCACCGGTTCGTTCGGTTATGCTACCTTCTAGCCTAGCGCTAGTCGGCGCCGTTCTTCTCTGTGCCGTTTTCGTTTGTCGCACCGAAGCGCAGACTACTTCCACCATTCAGGGAACGGTCACCGACCATCAGGGCCTCGCCATCAGCGGCGCCGAACTCAAGCTTGCCGGAGACACCCTAGCCACCAATCGCGAGACCAAGGCTGACGCCGTCGGCGCCTATCAATTCCCCGCCGTCCCCGCCGGCACCTACAAGCTCACCGTCTCCCACGTCGGCTTCGCCACACGCGTGATCACCGACCTGGAAGTTACTCTGAACAGGACCATCACCTTTAACATCCAACTCGAAGTCGGCCAAGTCCAGGAGCGCGTCAACGTCTCCGCGGAGCTACCGCTACTCGAAACCAATTCCTCGTCCACGGGCAAGACCATCCTCCCGCAGGAAATCGTGGACATGCCCCTCAATGGCCGGGACTACCTCGACCTACTGCAGCTCGTGCCCGGCGTTGCCATTAACCGCCAAGCGGACCTTCTCAGTGACAATGTTAAGCCGGTCCTCGGAGAACGTGCCAACAACACCGGCTTCCTCATCGATGGACTCCCAAACGAAAACGAACTGAACGGAGGTCCCGCGGCGCAATTCAATCAGGACACCATCGCGGAGTTCCAGGTCATCACCACCGGATATAAAGCGGAATTCGGCCACTCTTCCGGAGGCGTGGTCAACGTTATTACCAAGTCAGGCGGAAATGACACGCACGGTCTCGCGTCCGCTTACCACCGGAGCAACGTGCTCGACAGTTCCGATATCTCCGGAAAAAGCGTGCCCTATCTGTTGCGCTGGGACTATGACCTCGCGGCCGGCGGAGCTATGATTAAGGACAAAGCCTTCTGGTTCGCTTCCGCGGAAGGTATACACGAAAATCGCCAGCTCAACTTTGTCCCTCCCGCCGGCACTCCGCAGTTCTTGATCGACAACGAAAACACCTTCAACGAGCCCACTACGGATCGCGAGACTCGGCTCTTCGCCAAGCTCGATCAGACTCTTGGCAATCACCACCTAACTGAGCAGGTGAACTACACCAACCTGCACGTCAACAGCACCAATCCGCTCTCCGCCTCAACCAACCTGCCGTCCACTCGCACGAACCTCGGAGACCGCAACCTGCTTCTCGGATTCAGCGACACGGCAACTTTCGGCAGCTCAGCAAGCCCGTTCATTCTGAGTCTTCGCGGACAATACCGCCGCCAGCCTACCTTGGTCAGTGCGGCCCATCCCGCCGCAGGCCCGAGCACCACCTTCAATATTTTCAGCGGTTTCAACACCGGTGGACTTTTCGGAGACGTTGGCACACCGAGTTTCGGCGCGTTGTTTACGCCTTCCAGCTTGGATCAACAGTATGGGACATTCGGAGCCAGCGTCGCGAAAACCATCGGGCGTCACACGTTGAAATTGGGCTGGGATTTCGAGCGCACACAAGTGGACGGCACAGAAGCCAACGCGCAGCAGGATCAGCTGTTCGCCACGCAAGCGGATTTCGAACAGTTCGGACCAATCAATGCCGGTTTCTTCCTTCTTTTGACGGTTGGCGGTCTCACGCCACAAGCCAACCAAATCAAGCTGCGCAACAACTACGATGGCCTGTGGGTTCAAGACGACTGGAAAGTGACACACACTTTGACTTTGAATGGCGGCATTCGATGGGACTATGATTCGGCCTTCAAGAAAAAAGACAACGTATCTCCCCGCGTCGGCTTCGCTTGGTCCGTTAGCCCGAAGACGGTCGTCCGCGGAAGCTTTGGACTCTTCTACGACCATTTCCGCCTTGGACTCGTTCGTGACATCCCGGGCTTCGGCGGCGCGGACCTCCGCGTAATTCAGCCACTCTCCTTTCCACGCCTGTTCTCTGGCGTGCCAACCATCGCTCCTGCGTTGTTCGGGCTATGCCTGTCTCCCACGCAAACCGACGCGCAACTCGCCGCCTCCGGCGCGACTTGTCCTTTCGCCGGAATCTTCGTCCCGCCGAACACGCCAATCTTCGGCGTCGATCACCTCAACAAGGTCGTGGCTTCCGGGCACACTCCGATTCCCACGAATTCCGTCGTAAATCTGGGCAACGTTCAGCAGCTCTCCGGTCTTAGCCCCGACGCCTTCTTGACTGCTGCAGACGCGGCTATCGGCGCTCCATCGAATTTTTTCCTTTGGGGTCCTTTCGGCGCGCTCTCGTTCAATGTCTTCCAGCCCGGCAACTTTCCGGTAACGATCGATCCGAGCTTTGCCACGCCCTATACACGCAGCTACACTCTCGGCGTTCAGCGGCAACTCAGTAACGATTGGGTTGTGTCTGGGGACTACTACCACAAAGACATCGAAAACATCCTCGGTCTTCGGGAAACAAATCTTCCCTTTAGCACGCGCATCGCTAATAGCGGCGGAGGCATCACACAAGTGAACGGCTTCGGTCCCTGGTATTCCGGCAGGTACGATGCTGGCATCCTTTCCTTCGAAAAGCGCTTGAGCCATCACTTTACGTTGGGCGGAAGCTACGCCTACGTTTCGGAGCACGACGACGCGCTCAGCTCCAACCTTGGCACCAGCGCCATTGGCGGCGGTAACGGCTTTCCCACGGACAGCTTCCGCGGAGTGCCGCCTGTCGTCACCGATCCCGGCAACGCAACGTGTCCAGGAGGCACCAACGCCAACGCAGCATTCACTGCCTGCAATGGCAACTTCGTACCGAAAGCCGGCGTTTTCTACGATGGCGCCAAGCTCGACAGCGGCCCCTCCGACTTCGCTCTTCGTCACACCTTTGAAGTCCACGGCCTCGTGCAATTGCCCTGGAAAATTCAATTCAGCAGCTTGTTCCGCGCGCAGAGTGGCTTCCGCTACACACACTCGGCCCTGGTGCCCCTCGACCAAGACGGCAACGGCAACTTTGATGGGCGCGACCTGAAGACCGGCCGCAACGCCTTCAGCGCTCCGCCCTTCGTCAATATGGACATGCGCATCGCCCGGACCTGGGTGATTCATGAAAGATTCAAGCTGCAAGGCCTTTTCGAATTCTTCAATCTGTTCAACAACGCCAATCCTGCGGCCATCCAGAACCAGGAAAGCCAGGCCACTACTCTGGGTACGATT
Organism: Candidatus Acidiferrum sp.; assembly: GCA_041495565.1. GTDB lineage: Bacteria > Acidobacteriota > Terriglobia > Acidiferrales > UBA7541 > Acidiferrum. The sequence continues at coordinate 6,940 of JBGQCW010000048.1, read as the reverse complement.
TCGCAGAGATTGCCGGGCCGCGAAGGGCAAGTCGGCCTCAAGCTCGAGTTCTAGGATCGCCAGGGACCACGTGGTATATGAACGCGTGTAAGTACTTACGGAGGATTTAACTCGTGCATCAGCCCAAGCGTTTGACGCTCGCCATCGCGTTGTCTGTCTTCGCCGTCAGTTGCGGCATCGCTTTTGCCCAAGCGCAAAAGCCGAGCCAGCCGCCTCCAGCCGCGAAGGAAGCGCCCGCGAAAGACACCGCGGGCAAAACCGCCGCTGCGCCTGCCGCAAGCGCCGCGAGCGCAAATATCGCGCACGAGCTCACCGCCACCGACCTCGAAGCCTTCCTCGACGGGTTCGTCCCGCAGCAAATCGAGAGAGCCGACATCGCCGGTGTGGTCATCGCCGTCGTGAAGGACGGCAAGCCCATTTTCGAAAAGGGCTACGGCTATTCTGACGTCGAAAACAAGAAGCCTATCTCGCCCCAGGACACGCTCTTCCGTCCCGGCTCCATCTCCAAGCTCTTCACTTGGACCGCCGTCATGCAGCAGGTCGAGCATGGCAAGCTCCAGCTCGACCGCGACGTCAACGATTATCTCGACTTCAAAATTCCCGCCACCCACGGCAAGCCGACCACGCTGCGCGACATCATGACCCACCGCTCCGGCCTCGAAGAAACCAGCAAGGACCTCTTCGTCGGCTCGGAAAAAGATCTGCGCCCCATGTCGCAGTATCTGCCCACGCATTTGCCACACCAGATCTTTACGCCGGGAACCATCCCCGCCTACTCCAACTACGCCACCACCCTCGCCGCCTACATCGTCCAGCGCGTTTCCGGCCAGCCCTTCGACGATTACGTCGACGAGCATTTCTTCAAGCCGCTCAACATGACCCGCGCCACCTTCCGCCAGCCGCTCCCCGATTCGCTCAAGCCTTTCATGTCCAACGGCTACCGCCGCGCGTCAGATAAGCCCAAGCCGTTTGAGTACGTTGAAGTCGCGCCCGCCGGCTCGCTCTCCGCCTCCGCCGACTCCATGACCCACTTCATGATCATGCATCTGCAGAACGGCCGCTACGGCGACGTGCAAATCCTCAAGCCGGAAACCGCCATTCAAATGCACACGCGACAGGAAGGCTGGCCCGCCGCCATCAACGGCATGTGTCTTGGCTTCTACGAACAAACCACTAATGGCCATCGCATCATCGCCCATGGCGGCGATACGGAACTCTTCCACAGCAACCTACTGCTCCTTCTCGACGACAACGTCGGCCTGTTCGTCTCCTATAACAGCGCCGGTGCTCCGGACAAAGGCGATCCGCGCGGTACCTTGTTCAACAAATTTATGGACCGCTACTTCCCTGCCTCACCGTCAAACGAGCCGACGCTCCCGACCGCCGCGCAAGACGCAAAAAGCGTGGCAGGCGCCTACAGCATCAGCCGCCGCTTCGAGACCAACGTCCTCGCCGTCACTTCTTTGCTCGGCCAGGCCAAGATTGTCGCCGACCCGAAAGACAACACCATCTTCATTGACGGTTTCTTCAAGGACGAGAACGGCCTGCCAAAGCACTACCGCGAAGTGGCGCCCATGGTCTTCAAATCCGCCGACGGCAAAAACAAAATCGTCTTCGCCAACGACAGCACCGGCCAGCGCCTCGCCTACATCGACTATCCGTTCATGCTCTTCCAGCCGGTCGGCAGCGCGCTCGATAATCAGAAGTTCAACTATTTCGTCATCGGATTCGGCGTCGCCGTCATCGTGCTCAACATTCTCCTCTGGCCTATCGCTTGGATGCTACGCAAGCACTACGGCAAGCCGCTGACGCTCGACGCAAGCGCCCGCAAGTGGCGCCGCTTCGTCCGCATCGTCTGCTCAGTCGACATCCTCTTTGTGGTCGTGCTACTCGTCCTTCTGCAGGGCCTCGAGAAACCCGGCGGCCTCGGCTCAAGCGGCGACTTCAAGCTGCACCTGCTGCAAGTCATCGGCCTGCTCGGCGGCATCGGCGCCATCGTCGCCATCATCGCCGCGACCAAATCCTGGGGCGATGACCAACAGTGGGTCTGGTACAAGGTTTGGAACACGCTCCTAGCCGCAGGTTGCCTCGCCTTCTTCTGGTTCCTCTGGCACTGGCACCTGCTCAACTTCAACCTCAACTACTAAAGCTCGGCACTGGGGCTTCGGGGCGCGGCACCTCGCCTGAAGCTCACCATTGAACAAGCGTTAAACTTCCAGAACTCTTCTGGATTCCCCCAAGCTGCCTGTTCACGCTTGTCATACAGCGAGTTTTGGCACCATGCCAGACTGCGATTTGGCTGTGGGTCGTCGAGCGGTAACAATCAGTGGTTTACGACGGGCAGCTCGATATTTGATGGGAATTGCTTCGAGCGGTGGATGTGTTGTGTGGCTTTCTGGTAGCTGGCAGCAGTGGCTTGGAAAATGTTGGGGACGTACTTTTGCGGGTTGCGGTCGATGATGGGGAACCAGGTGCTCTGCACCTGCACCATGATGCGATGTCCTTTCAAGAAAACGTGATCGTTGGTGTGCAGATCAATGGTGAAGGGCGTGACCTGGTTGGCGACGAGCGGCTCCGGCTTCTCGAAGCTTTTGTGGAAGCGCCCGCGAAAAACGTCGTTGGCGATCATTAGTTCGTAGCCGCCCATCTTGGTGTTGCCTTCGACGTGCTGCGGGTAGACGTCGATCAGCTTGACAACCCAGTCGCTGTCCGTGCCGCTGGTCGAGGCAAAGAGATGCCCGAGGATGTCGCCGGCGACGGTGACGTTTTCCGTAAGCGGCTCGGTCTGCCAGGTGAGCACGTCGGGACGGTGGTCGACGAAACGCTGATCTTCCAGGAGCCAGGTGTACCAGCGGCTGCCTTCGGAATACGTCTCCTCGACGGGACGCGGCCGGTAGGGGACGGGGTTCGCGGGATCGGAAACATACGCATCGAACGCAGCCGCGTCCGACGGCGCGTCGAACGAAAGCTTGCCGTCGGCGCGGAAATAGAGTTTGCGATTCGCGACTCCGTCGCGCGGCGGCCAGGCGTCCCAGGATTTCCAGGTGTTCGATCCGGTCTCGAACACCGTGGCTTCGTGCGCGGGACGCGAGCCTTTGTCCTTGAGCCAATAGGCGAACCACGGCGCCTCGATCTCCTTGCGGAAGTATTCACTGGTGTTGTTGGCGAAATCGATGTTGCCGAGTTTCCGGCCGGTGCCGTGCGCCCAGCCGCCATGGTTCCAGGGACCCGCCGCTAGATAGTTGTAGTGGTTCGTGTCGTTTTTCTCGAGCAGCTCGTAGATTTTGACCGGGCCGTAGAAATCTTCCTGGTCCCACCAGCCGGCGACGTTCAGGTTGGGCACGGTGAGCTTGAGATCGCGGAAGTACCGCGGGAACGCCTGCTTCTGCCAGAACTCGTCGTAGTTGGGGTGATTGACGAAGTCGTTCCACGTCGGCGTGTTGCCGTGGAGATAGTTCTTGTTGGCGTTCGAGAGCGGGCCGAGCGCGAGATACCACTCGTAGGTGTCGTACTTGTCGAACTGAAATTGCTGCGTAACTTTTCCCGCTTCCATCATGGCAGCGTACTCGAAGCCGTAGCTCAGGCGGAACGCGCCGTTGTGATGGAAGTCGTCGCCAATAAACATGTCGACCGGCGACGCTTGTTCGGAGACGGCTTTCAGGGCCGGGTGCGGCTCGAGTATCGACATGGCGGTGAGCCATCCGCCGTAGGAGATGCCCGCTTCGCCCACGCGACCGTTGTTGTTCGGTACGTTTTTGAGGAGCCAGTCGATGGTGTCGTAGGTGTCCGTGCCTTCATCGATTGATTTCGCGTCTTTGCGGTCGCGCGGCGGGCGCTGCATCACGAAGGTGCCTTCGGAGCCATATTTGCCGCGAATATCCTGGAACACGAAGATGTAGCCATCGGCAAACATTTCTTTGTAGATGCCGAGGAGAGGAGTGTAACCCTTGGCGTCGTCGTTAAGACCATACGGTGTGCGCGTCAGGAAAAAAGGCAGCGCTTCTTTCGAGTCTTTGGGGACGTAAATTTCGGTGTGGAGCCTGATCCCATCTCGCATCGGGATCATCACGTCGCTCTTGGTGAAGAGCGCGCTGTAATCCGCCGATTGCGCCTGCTCCTGCGCGCGTAACCCAAGCGACAGAAGCGCGATGGCCGCGGCAGTAATCGAAAGCAAGCTACGAACCATGATCCGTTTCATTGTTTGCGCTCCTTGTCGATCGATGGGCATTCTGCCAGCTGTTGTTGGCTGCCGCCGAGATGGCGCGACATGCTACGCACCTACAATCGCTCCTAGTGCGCAACATCGCCGGTCCAGCCGGGACCTCTCAGCGCGCGGCCGGACTTTGCGCCAGTGACCTTGCCGTGGTCGTAAGCGAGCTTGCCGTTGACGAGAACATAGTCCACGCCCTCAGAGAGTTTGGTGGATTCGGTGTAGGTGGCGTGGTCGATGATCGTGGCGGGATCGAAGATGGTGATGTCCGCAAAGAAGCCGACTTTGAGCAGGCCGCGACCGGCGAGATGCTCGCGCTGCGCCGGCATCGACGTGATCTTGCGGATGGCTTGCGCGAGCGGCATGAGGTTGGCGTCTCGCACGTATTTGCCAAGGAATCTTGGCATCGAGCCGAACGCGCGCGGGTGCACGTGCTCTTCGTAGAGCGGACCGTCAAGCGACATCGCGCCGGCGTCCAGTCCGATCGTAGTCCACGGCTGCTTCAGGCCGGTGACGAGGTCTTGTTCGCTGGCCATGAAGTATAGCGCGCCGGTCTGGCCCTTGTCTGCAATGACGAAATCCATGAGCGCGTCGAGTTCGGACTTGTCCTGAGCCTTGGCAACTTCGGCGAGCGTTTTGCCGTTGTATTTTTTCAGATCAGGATTTTCGACGCCAGAAAGCAGAACGCCGGCGCCTCCGCCGCAATCGAAATAAAGATTCTCCCAATCCTTGTGATCGACGGCCATTTCGGTCTTGATGCGCGCGCCGAGAGCGCTCTCTTTTTGCGCGACGGCCGGCGCAACGGCTAAAGCGAGCACGCTGGAAAGGAACAGCAGGCTTCGTAGCACTTGCCTTCGTTTCATCATTGCGTGCGCACCTCGGAGGTGACATCTGACGATAAAAAACGGGCCGTTTCGGCTACTTTCGCTTGGCGGTGAACACACCATTGGGCTGACTGAAGACGGCTTCCGTCACCTTGCCGCTCGCGTCTTTCTTGAATTCGACGGTGAAGCCCGGCAGTCCCTTGACGTCGAAAGACAATCCACGCTTCGGCAGGAGTTCGTACTGCGGCTGACCGGGAACAGAAAGCCGAAGCGTTCCGTTCGAGAGCGAGACGGTCGCGGTCAGTTCGCCGAGTACGTACTCCCCGGCGAGCGGCGGTAACTCTTCCGGGGAGAGTTTCGCGACGCGGCGAAAGACGATGTCCTCTCCGAGGGCCGGGTCGAGTGCAGCGGAGGCGGTCTCGATATCTCCCTGCTTATTCAGATGGAATTGCAATCGCTGGCCTGCGGCGACGCTGTCCGCATCCTCCGGGACTTCGAAAATGTCGTAGTGATAGTGCTGCAGGGGAAAGGGCTTCATCGTGTTGAGGACAGCTTCCAGAGCTTCGCCCTTCAGACTGACCTTGATCGAGCCGTATCCGGGATTCTCGCACTCGCCTGCATATTCCGCGAGCTGGTGAGAGGGATGCGTTCCGGACTTTTTGTCCGACAATTTTGTCTTCTTGTTTTCTTCCAGTTCTTTTTTCTGCCTTGCTTCGCGTTCCTTGAAGCGATCGAGCCAGGGCGTGAGGTCCAGTCCGAGCAAGCGCTCGTAGACATTGTAGGCAAGCACTTCGGGTGTCTGCCCGCCGGGCATGTTCGTCAGGACGACAACGCCCATGTGGTCATCCGGGAGCAGGGAGATCAGAGCATAGAACCCGTCGATGCCGCCGTTGTGCCAGACGAGATTGTGCCCGCGATACGAAGTGACGACCCAGCCTAGACCGTACGCGCCGTGGCCCATCTCGCGAAAGCTCAAAGCCGGCGGGGCGTCAGCGACCGCCGTTTGGGGGCTATGCATCTCGCGCAGATTCGCTTCCGAAACGAGACGCTTTCCCTGGTAGGTGCCGTCGCCCAGTTGAAAAATCAGGTAGTGCGACATGTCATCGGCGCTCGAATTGATGGAACCGGCCGGGCCAATCTGGTCAATGTTGTGATAAGGAATGAGCGTCACGGCTTCCTTTTTCAATTCGTAGGGCAGCGCGTGATTGTCGGATTTCTCGATGTCGGCAATCGAAAAATTGAACTGGTTCATTTCCAGCGCTGCGAACACCTTCGTGCGGACTGCGCCTTCCCAACCCAGCCCGGTAACTTTCCCCTCGAGAAAACCCATCGTCATAATGGTGAGGTTGTTGTACTGGAAGGCGCTGCGAAAATCCTTGCTGGGCTTGAGGTAGCGGATGCGATTCAGCAGGTCGGCGCGAGAAAAGTCCGAGGAATACCAGACGAGATCGTGCCGCGGCAGACCGGTGCGATGCGAGAAAAGGTCGCGGGGCGTGGCGCGCTCGCTCGCGACGGCATCGTACATCGCGAATTCCGGAAGAACCTCGCGAACAGGCTTGTCCCAATCGACCTTGCCTTCGTCGTTGAGGGTGGCGAAGGTGAGCGAGGTGAAAGATTTTGTGATCGAGCCGATGGCGAACAGCGTTTCCGCCGTCACCGGCAGCTTTTTCTCAACGTCACGATAGCCATAGCCTTTGGCGTAGATCACTTTGCCGTCTTGTACCACCGCGAGCGCGACGCCAGGCACTTTCCATTCCTGCATGGTCGTGGCAACCAAATCGTCGAGCCCCCGCAGTTTGTGCGCCGGGGCGCTCTGCATTTGCGAGGCCGGCGGAATTGTTTTCTGGGCAAAGAGCGGCGCGCACGAAAGAAGAACAACTGAGAATGCCAGAAAGAACCTGCGTGT
>JBGQCW010000047.1:0-10127 GCA_041495565.1 Candidatus Acidiferrum sp. | reverse complement strand
TGCCCGCCTGGCATCTACCCCGGCTCTGGTCCGGGAGGCTGCCGTTTTTCCAATTCTCATCCCGCGGCTTTGTCGCTGCTCGAACCCCAGGCAGCTTAACTCACCATCCGCGCCACCGGACTCCCGCTGTCCGCTCATCTGCAGCTAAGAACTCTTCACTCCGAGCCGTGGCATCCTGGCGATACTAGTCGATGCGCCACGTCCTCTTCCGTTTGTCCGAATTGCGGAGTTCCCCTGCGCCCGCCGCAGAGTGGTTCTCTCGAAGAGAATCCGGCAAAGGTGCTGTGCTATCTCGCACATCCTCAGTTCCTTACGGACTTGAGGAACGCGCTTCATGAGGTAGGGATTCCATTTAATAACGCGAACTTCACCGAGGGCCCGGATTCACGGAGATCTGACGTCGTCGTCCTGGATTCGGACTTCGACCGGGCTACACAGCTTTTAGCACAGGTTCTGCAATACTGGGAATTCGACCGGAGTATCAGCCTAGGGCTATCCCGCGACCCGCGGGAGCCCTACTGGCCATCACGAGCCAAAGATAACGGCTAGTACCCTGAGGACCTTGAATTCCTTGTTTGGACGGGCAGCAATGTCTTCGTGCTCGACTCCGTTGGCATGGCACTTCGGGAAGACGAAATCCCCTACCGAGTCGAGGCACCGGAGCCGAGAACTGCGAAAGTGTTCATTCATCCGGAAGATGAAAAGCGGGCGCGAGAGATCGTGCGGGATGCTATCGAAGGCCCACCGCCGGAGTGATTTGATCACCCCTCCATTTTATTCTTTTTGCGGATCGCTAAGGTTTTGTGACATTACCAGCCGCGGTAGCTCCGGAAACGTATTTCAATTTTCGTGCATATGCTTCGAAAGCCTCCCGGCCCTTTTTGGTGAGGCTGCAGATGGTCAAGGGATATTTGCCCTTGAAACTTTTCGTGATCGCCACGTACCCCGCCCTTTCCAGCTTTGCCAGATGGCTCGAAAGATTCCCCTGCGTGAACTTCCACTCCTTCTGCAAATAACGAAAGTCCGCCTCCGCATTCGCATACAGCACCGTCATGATCATCAGCCGCCCCGGCTCATGAATCAACCGGTCCAGCCCCGCCAGCACTCGCAAATCGCTCGTCATACTCGCACCTCGGCGACGGTCGGGATGTCCTCTCGCATGGGGATTCTAGCCCTAACCCCTTGAAACGCCTAGGATTGCGAACTGCCATACGATGCCACAATCTAGTCTGCACTGCAAACTAGTCTGCGCTGCAAACCAAAATCAGCCACCCGCAAACTAGTTTGCGCCGCAAACCAAATTTCTCAAGTTGATATTCAGCGAGTTCTTTCGTAGTAGACTCCTCGCGTTATGCATTGCCCGCAGCTGGCCCGCTCCCGCCAAACTCTGCCGTGCACTGGAGGCCGCCATGTCATCGAAAGCTGTTCCGCAAGGATCTTTTGTTTTGGTTTGGGCCGGGGAGAATCCCGTTCTGCGCACGAAGCTGCTCGAACAACTCCAGGCGATGGATATTCCATTTTCCGACAAGACTCTCGGCGATGATGAAGTCGCGCCGACGGCCGATCCGCTGCCCATCGACTGGAAACCGCGGTTCGGATTCGAAGTGGCGGTACTTTCCACGGATCTTGCCGCCGCGAAAGAAATGCTTGAAAAGCTGCTCGATGAAGAACCCGTCGACATCGAAATTCCCGCGCAGGACAAGGCGGCCTCGGAGGAGCCACCGCTCATCGTGGCCACCGAGGAACATCCTACGGTGGAAATTTGGAATGGTCGTGACGACCGAGTTGCGCAATTTCTTACGGCCGCGCTGCAGGAGAACGGAATTCCAATTCACCTGGAAAATCCCGGAGACCAAACGCGAATCTACGTTTCGGCGCCCAACGAAAAGCGCGCGCGGGAAATTGTGCGGGAGGTTGTGGAAGGCGCGCCGCCGCAATAGGCTGACCATCCCCGCTTCACTGTGTTTCTTTAGCAGCTCCGGGAATCGGCAGGAGAGCAGGTATGAGTGTGGATACGATCAATACGGTGGCGGTGCTGGGCGCAGGGACGATGGGGAATGGGATTGCGCACGTGTTTGCGAGGTCGGGTTACAAGGTGATTTTGCGCGACGTGGAGCAGCGATTTCTGGATCGCGGGCTGGAAACCATCAGCAAAAATCTGGATCGAGAAATCAAGAAAGGCAAACTGGCGGAAGCGCAGAAGGGAATTGTTCTGGGCCGGTTGCAACCGGTGACGGAAATGAACGCCATTGCTACTGCAGATTTTGTTGTGGAAGCAGTGCCGGAGAAAATCGAGATCAAGCGCGCGGTACTTACTGAAGCGGACCGAATTTTGCGTCCCGAGGTCATCATCGCGAGTAATACTTCTTCCATTTCCATGACGACGCTGGCGGCGCTGACGAAACGGCCGGACCGCTTCGTGGGCATGCACTTCATGAATCCGGTGCCGGTGATGGCGCTGGTGGAAGTGATCCGCGCGCTGCAAACGAGCGACGCGACGTTTGAAACCACGATGAAGCTCGCCGAGAAGCTGGAGAAAAAACCGGTGGCGGTGAACGACGCGCCAGGCTTCGTTTCAAACCGCGTACTGATGCCGCTAATTAATGAAGCGGCCTACTGCGTGATGGAAGGCGTGGCCACGGTCGAAGCCGTCGACGCCGTCATGAAAACAGGGATGAACCATCCCATGGGCCCGCTGGAGCTTGCCGACTTCATCGGGCTGGACGTTTGCGTGGACATTATGCACGTTCTGCAGGAAGGCCTGGGTGACCCGAAGTATCGGGCGTGCCCGCTTCTGAAGAAATATGTCGCCGCCGGTTGGCTCGGCCGCAAGTCCGGCAGGGGCTTTTACATCTACTCCTCGTGAAAGGGGGATATCCAGGAGGCGAATATAAGGCGAAAAATAGTGTTTGCTTTTTGTTCGCCATGGTGGTAGTTTGCTCCTCGTTGTTTTCAACAGGTGCACCATGCGCGGTTTTTCGACGAGTGTTTTAAGCTGTCTGGAACATGAGAGACTCGAAGAGGAGCTCTCGGAGGCTCGCATCCGAGGCCGCAACGTATCCCGGCTGCGGTTGCTGACCAGGCCGGAACGGGCGGCGTTGGATGAGCGCGAGCAGGCGGCTGAGACGCTGCTGAGAGACCACGACGCGGAGCACGGTTGTCAACGGTAGTTTTTGGGGCCGGCACCATCTGAGGTTGAGGTCCTTCGGCCATCCTTATCGGATGGCCTCAGGATGACAACTTCAGGTGCGAGCAGGATATAAAAAGGGGTAGCGCGAAGATGAATCGAGTGGTAAGCTCCACACTTCGTAACGTCCCCGTCGAGCGCTTGGCGGTCGCGCTTGAAAAAGTTGGGTTTTGCGCTTTCCCGGCGCAGGACCCAGGCCATCGGCCCCGCAGGCCCAGTTTTCTAATTTCCTCCACCGAGGTGTGACATGACAGAAGAAAAAGAAAAATTGCTGGCAGCGGCGATAGCGCAGATCGAAAAGGACCACGGCAGGGGTGCGATCATGCGCCTGGGCAGCCGGGACGTTCTGGTGCCCGTTAGTGTGATTCCCAGCGGATGTCTCTCGATTGATGCCGCGCTGGGTGTCGGCGGGTTTCCCCGCGGGCGCGTCATCGAGATTTACGGGCCGGAATCCGGCGGCAAGACAACAATGACGCTGCACGTGATCGCCGAAGCGCAGAAGCTCGGCGGCCAGGCGGCGTTCATTGATGCGGAGCACGCGCTCGATCCGGGCTACGCGCGCAAGCTGGGCGTGGACGTGGACAATCTTCTCGTCTCCCAGCCGGACAACGGCGAGCAGGCTCTGGAAATCGCCGAAACGCTGATCCGTTCCGGCGCGGTGGACATCGTCGTGGTGGACTCCGTCGCCGCGCTGGTCCCCAAGGCGGAACTCGAAGGAGACATGGGCGACCCGCAGATGGGGCTTCAGGCGCGACTGATGTCGCAAGCGCTGCGCAAGCTCACCGGTATCGTTTCGAAATCGCGCACTTGCCTTATTTTCATCAACCAGATTCGCGAAAAGATCGGGGTGATGTTCGGCAACCCGGAAACCACGACGGGTGGCCGCGCGCTGAAGTTCTACGCCTCGATGCGCGTGGACATTCGGCGCATCCAGGCCATTAAGGAAGGCGATAAAGTGGTTGGCTCGCGCACGCGCGCGAAAGTGGTAAAGAACAAAGTTGCCGCGCCGTTCCGCGAAGCTGAATTCGACATCGTGTACGGCGAAGGCATCTCCCGCGAAGGCGACCTGATCGATCTCGGCGTCGAGAAGGGTGTGCTGGAAAAGAGCGGCACGTGGATCAGCTTCGGCAGCGAGCGCATGGGCCAGGGCCGCGAGAATGCGCGCGTTTTCCTGAAGGAAAACAAGGACCTCCGCGACAAGCTGGAAAATATGCTGCGCAAGAAGCTCGAAATCCCGATGCCCGGCAATTCGAATGCGGCTGCCGGCCCTAACGGGCACGATGCTCCCGCACAAGCGGAAAAGCCGCCGATGAAGGTAGCGGCAGCGGCGGCCGGCGCGGATGCGTCCAAGGGCCGCCCCGCGCGATAACTGAAAGCACTTTGATTTAGGATTCTCAAGTGGAGCACGATCCCGACCAGGTCCCCGAGATGCTCGGGGCAGGCGGGACAAGTTGTAGCGTGCCCCTCCGATGCGAAATGCGAAGCGGCCGGCCTCCCCGACAGGGGCAGGCGACAGGCCAGCCCTACGGAGAATGGCCCTCCTGCGGTTGCAGAAGGGCCAGGTTTTTTTCCGGCCACACGCGATGCGAGCTTTCAGACCGCATCAAGGGTTGTTTGTGCCTCCGAAGCCTGCTGTTAAACTTCCCTCTGGCAGTCCTCTGGGGGAACAGTGGCGAGCCACAATGAAGTAGTTCGCGAATCGTTCACCACGCAGGCGAAGGCATTTGCTTCCAATCCGTGGGTCACGAATGAAGAGCGCATCAGCCGGCTGGTTGCGGCGGCGCGCCTCAAGGGGAATGAGCACGTCCTGGACATTGCGACCGGCCCCGGTTACATCGCGGAAGCCTTTGCGCGGGCCGCGCGAGAAGTCATCGGCGTCGATTTGACGGCGGCGATGCTCGCAATTGCGGAAGAGCGCACGAAGCAGCGAGGCATTTCCAACGTATCGTTCCGCATCGGTGATGTGCAAAATCTGCCGTTTGAGAACGAACAGTTCGACGTTGTGGTGTGCCGCCTGGCACTCCATCACATGCAGAATCCCGGGCAGGTCGTTGGCGAAATGACGCGCGTGTGCCGTCTCGGCGGAATCGTGCTGGTGGAGGACATTTACTCTAGCGAGCATCCGGAGCGTGCGGAGTATCAGGACCGCTGGGAGAAATTGCGCGATCCTTCGCATGTGCGCACGCTGCCGATCAGCGAGCATCTGCGTCTTTTCCGCGACGCCGGACTGGAGACCGATGGCGTTAGAACCTTCGATGATCTTTGCCCCGAGGTGGAGCGGTGGCTGGCCACGACCAAGGCCCCGCCGGATCGAGCTGGGGAAGTTCGCAGGCTCCTTGAGGAAGATCTCCAGCGCGATCTAAGCGGCACGCGGCCGTTTCAAGATGCGACGGGCCGGCTCTTTTTCCATGCCCGGACGGCGATCCTGACTGGGCGCAAGTTCAGGTGCCTGCCCTGACGGTCAGCTATTCAAAACAAAGCACATAGCGTCGTACTGGGCCCGAAAGGCTATTGCGGATTAGACCCCGCTGTACCTAAAATGTGTCTCATCCTGAGAGAGGATGTTTCTCTTAGGTACAGGGACTGTAGCGCTCGCGGACGCTAAGTTGCATCAAACAAAGGGCGTCGATGAGTGGTTGGGCGGGTGCAACAGTTCTGGACGGTGCGTCACGGGGAGCGACTGGGCGTTGGCGGCAACGAACGAGCTTCCTGAATGGTTGTTGACCGCAAGGACAGTGTGAGATAAAACTAGCGCCCCGGTGTTGTTTGGCGTGGGGCAGGCCAGACTTGGTTGAAGCCTTTGCGGTGACCCTGAAAGAGGCAGAGATTTTGAAGCCATTGGCAAAAGCAACTCTCGCAATGATACTGGCGACACTTTGCGCCGTTCCGGTGCCTGCGGCGCCAGCTACGGGAAGAGCGGCCACACGCGCTCATAAATCCGCCTCACGTTATCGCGGCGTCCCAACCTTTGCCGATTCCTCCAGCGCGGATGACAGCAGCTACGATGATCCCGAGGTTCGCGCGGCTGCGGTATCCGCTCTGGGCCGTTACAATGGCGCGGTCGTGGCCGTCGATCCGAACACCGGCCGCATCCTCACGGTCGTAAATCAAAAGATCGCTTTTGGCGATGGCTACATTCCTTGCTCGACGATCAAGCCGACCATCGCGCTCGCTGCCCTGGAAGAAAATGTCATCACGCGCGACACGATGCTCAAGGTTGGGCGCCGCAAATACATGAACCTTACCGAAGCGATGGCGCATTCCAATAACGTGTTTTTTGAGCAGCTCGGCACGCGGATGGGATTCGACACAGTTTCCAAGTACAGCCGGCTTCTCGGGCTGGGCGAACTCGCGGGTTACAACCTGCCTGACGAACATCCTGGCTCTTTCCCGGTCACGCCGCCCGCGCACGGCGGAGTCGCACGGATGTCCAGCTTCGGAGAAGGGATTCAGGTCACACCGCTGCAGCTGGCGTCGCTTGCGGCTGCGTTCGCCAACGGCGGGACGCTCTATTACCTGCAATATCCGCACAGCGAGGAAGAAGTTCAGAATTTCACGCCGCGCGTGAAGCGCGAATTGAACATCTCGCTGATCCTTCCGGAAATCCGGGAAGGCTTGCTGGCCGCGGTTCTGTACGGCACCGGGAAATCGAGTTTCGATCGTGGCGGCGATGAAATGCCGCTCGGCAAGACCGGCACCTGCGACGATCACACGACGCCGTCGAAAATCGGCTGGTTCCTTACCTACGCGGACGAAGCTCATCCGAGAATCGCGTTCGCCGTGCTGCTTCGCGGCAACACCCGCAGCGTCAAGGGTCCCACCGCCGCGGTAGTCGCCGGCCGCATCTACCGCAAACTGCGCGAGCAGAACTATTTTGCAGAAGCCGCGCACGCCGTCGCCGTGAACACCGGGAACTAGTTCAATTCACACATCGAGATCGTGGATTCGCGTTCTTCGGAAAGACTACTCAGCGCGATTCATCCTCGCCAGTTTCAGCTAACTCAAGCAGTTGGTCGATTGAGCGCACACCCGTGAAACGCGTTTGACCCGAAGCTCAAGTTGAGACACAAGAGAGAAGTGCGTTACGCTGCCAAGGGCGAGTAGAGGCACGTGCGAGCGAGTTGCGCGTTATCGAAAGCTGGCAGCGAGTGGCTGGGGGAAAATGTGAATCGTCGTTTCTTGGTCTTGCTGTTGGTTGTGTGCGCCTGCGGCGCCGCCACTTTCGGGTACGTCTTCCAGGAGCGGCTGGCCACGGCCGCGGAATATGACCGCCAAGTAAAGCTCGCCAAGGCAGAAGCTGCACGCATTCGCGAGCAAATTATTCTTCCGACAGAAAACCGTTTGCGTGCGGGAGAAAATTTCGTAGCCGCCCTTGAGAAATTCGGCCTGAGCGCGGAAGAAGCGACGAACGCTTCCGCGGCGGCCCAGCACGCGTTTAACCTGCGCCAGGTCCGCGCGGGAAACACAATCACGGTGGGGCGTTCCGTGGAAGGCACGCTGCGGGAGATCGACTACAAGATCGACCCCGACCGCATGCTGAAGATCGTTCCGGAAGAGCGTGGATTTACAGCGCAGATCCGGGAGATCCCTTCAAAGACCGAAGTTGCCGCGGTCGTCGGGCACGTTGACGATTCGTTGTTCAATGCCGTGGAAGATGCCGGAGAATCCGCAGAGCTGGCCATGCGCCTGGCTCAAATTTTTGGTTACGACCTCGATTTCTATACCGATCCGCGCAAAGGCGACACGTTGCGTATCGTTCTTGAAAAGAAAAAATATGCCAACGGCAAGACTGCCGGGTACGGAAGAATTCTTGCCGCGGAATACGAAAACGCCGGGAAGAAATACCAGGCATTGCTCTTTCACGATCCCACCGGCCGGGCGGCATATTATTCGGCCGATGGAAAATCGCTGCAGAAAGCCTTTCTACGTTCGCCTCTGAAATTCGGAGCGCCGGTGACTTCGCACTTCAGCAGAGCCCGTTTCCATCCCATTCTCAAGACCTATCGCCCGCATATGGGGACGGACTACGGCGCGCCGGTCGGCACCCCCGTGCAGACCATCGGAAGCGGGCGCGTGATGTTTGCCGGCCGGAAGGGCGGGGAAGGCAACCTGGTGGAAGTCGCGCATTCGAATGGGTACGAAACGATGTATCTCCATTTGTCGCGGATATTTGTGCGGACCGGAGAGCACATTGAAATCGGCAAGACGATCGGCCTGGTGGGCAGCACGGGCCTCTCCACCGGGCCGCACCTCGACTTCCGCATTTTGCAAAAGGGCCAGTACAAAAACTTTGAGAAGCTTGGCCTGCCTCCGTCCGATCCCGTTTCAAAGAAAAACTTGCCGGAGTTTGCGGCCGCGCGCGAGAAGTGGCTCCCCGTATTGAAAAACCCGGAAATCCTTCAAGCCAGCGTCATTCCTTCTGGCCCCAGCAAAGGCCACTGAGCGCCCGCGATTCTGGGGCGACCAGCCAACAAGCTGTGTTGCGGCAATTAGTAGATGATGGGAAGTTTTGAGAAATCGCAGGACGTCGCCTCCGAGACGCGGAGCACGACCAACGTACGATCGTCGTGGGGAGCAATTCCCGCACCGCTGTGGGCGTCCGTGGCAACAAGGATTTGTTCGGCAATCACGCTAGCCGAGTCTTCCGGAGAGAGGCCAGCGAGAAGAGCGCTCAAACGTTGCGGGCCGAACTCTTCCAGCTCGGTATTCTCCGACTCGAGAATGCCGTCGGAAGCGAAGAGCACAACGTCACCCGGCTCCAATTCGACGGTGGTCTCATCGTATTGAGTGTCGGGAATCAGGCCCAATGGCACACCGTTGAGGCGAATCACCTGCACTTGACCGGCGCGGACCAGCAGAGGGTACGGCCCGCCCGCGTTCGCGAGCGTGAGCTTCCTCGTCGACGCGTCAAAAACGGCGAATAACATGGCGATGAAGCGCGAGTCGAGGCGCGCGCCAACCAGCCGCTGATTCAGTAGAGCCAACATGCGTGCCGGCTCGCCGGCGTGGACGGCGACAATTTCTCGCACCGTGCCGATGGCCAACGAACCATACAGCGCCGCCGCGGTGCCTTTGCCGGAAACATCGCCCAGCGCGAATCCGAGCCGGCCTTCCCCGTAGGGAAAGAAATCGTAAAAATCTCCGCCCAGCTCGCGCGCGGGCACATACGCTGCCGCGAGATCGAGCCCAGGAACTTCACGCGCGCCGGTCGGAAGAAGCTGGCGCTGAATTTCCCGCGCCGTGTCCAGCTCGTTGCGGAGCCGCCGCTCGCTCTCCCGCGCTTCCTCGTAGAGGCGGGCGTTTTCCAGCGCGATGGCGACGTAGGAGCCCAGCGTGACGAGCATGCGTTCATGCTCTGCCGTGAAAGCATGAGGAACAGTGCTCTCCAGATCCAAGACGCCGATGAGCCGGTCCCGCAAAAGAAGCGGCACGACGAGCTCGGAGCGCGCTTCCACGCCGGTCTCGCAGCGGATGTAACGCGGATCCTCCGTGACGTCATTGATGCGGAGGGCGCGGCGCTCGCCCGCGGCAGTTCCCGTGAGGCCCTGATGAAGAGGGAGGCGGAGGCGGGGGGTAATGGAATCCTCATAACGCATGGCAAAAACGCTTTCGAGGAGCTGCGTTTGCTCGTTCCAGAGCATGACGCTGAAGACGTGGTAGTCGACAATTTTCTTGACGCGTTGGGCGATGCGGCGGAGGAGTTCTTCGCGCTCCAGGATCGAGGTGAGTTCGCGGCTTACCTCGTACAAAAGCATGAGCGTCTTCGCCTGTTCCGGATGAGAGAGGAAGAGACTCCGCGGAACAGGGTCGGTATCACCCAAAAGGGCGAAAGCTCCGAGTTTTGAAACGTCATCCATGGCCAGGGCGCCCCGTCATTAACCTCTATTTGATGTAACAGAACGCCCGAGGTTTCACAATTCGAATCTCAAGCGCGGGCTAG
>JBGQCW010000046.1:0-10240 GCA_041495565.1 Candidatus Acidiferrum sp. | reverse complement strand
GTGCGCCAAGATTTGCGGCGACACTTCCGGCAACTATCACCCGCATGGTGAAGCGGTGATCTACCCCGCGATGGTGCGTCTCGCGCAAGACTTCAACCTGCGCTACATGCTGGTCGACGGACAGGGAAACTTCGGCTCCGTTGACGGCGATCCGCCGGCGGCCATGCGGTACACCGAAGCGCGGCTGGCGAAAATTTCGGAAGATATTCTCGCCGATCTCGAAAAAGAAACCGTCGACTTCGTTCCGAACTTCGATCAGACGCGCGAAGAGCCTGTCGTCCTTCCGTCGCGCATCCCAAATCTGCTCGTCAATGGCGCCAGCGGCATCGCCGTCGGCATGGCCACGAACATCCCGCCGCACAACCTGCGCGAGATCGTGGACGCAGCCATTCTGCTGATCGAAAAGCCCGACACGACGCTGAAAGAAATAATGAAGATTGTGCCGGGCCCGGATTTCCCGACTGGGGCGTACATTGCGGGCCGCGAAGGCATCGAAGCCGCCTACCGCACGGGCCGCGGCAGCTTTACCATGCGCGCCAAAGCCGCCATCGAAGAGACCACCAAAGACCGCGAAAGCATCATCATCACGGAAATTCCGTACCAGGTGAACAAAGCGCGGCTGATCGAGCGCATCGCCGAGCTGGTGCAGTCCAAGAAGCTCGAAGGCATCTCCGACGTGCGCGACGAATCTTCCCGCGAAGGCATGCGCATCGTCATCGAGCTGAAGCGCGGCGAAGAATCGCAGCTCGTCCTCAACAATCTTTTCAAGCATACGCAGATGCAGGAATCGTTCGGCATGATTCTGCTCTCCATCGTTGCCGGGCAGCCGCGCGAGCTGGGCCTGATCCCGATGATCAAGCTCTTCATCGAGCACCGCATCGATGTGATCCGCCGCCGCACGATTTTCGAGCTGAAGAGAGCCGAACAGCGCGAGCACATTTTGCTCGGCTATCAGATTGCTCTCGATCACCTCGACAACGTGATCCGCATCATCCGCGGTTCTTCCAGCCGGGTGGACGCCAAGGAAAACCTGTTCAAGTATTTTACGAACACCGCCGTCACGATTACGGAGAACGGCTCCAACAAGAAAATCACAGGAATCATTCTTGATCGCAAAAAGTATGGACTGCCTGCCGATGCGGGCCTGAGCTATCTCCAGATTGACGCGATCCTCGAATTGCAATTGCATCGGCTGACGCAGCTCTCCATCGACGAAATCCTCAAGGAATTGAAGTCCATCCGTGAATTGATCGCCGAGTTGCGCGAGATTCTGGCCAGCGACAAGAGACTCAAGCAGGTCATCACCGCCGAGCTGCGCGAAGTGTACAAAGCCTACGGCGATGACCGGCGCACGCAAATCGTCGACAAGGTGGACGAGATCAAGCTCGAAGACCTGATCGCCGACACGGAGATGCTGATTACCGTCAGCCATGCAGGCTACATCAAGCGCACGGCGGCGGATACCTATCGCCATCAATCACGCGGCGGCAAGGGCCGCATCGGCGCGAAGACGAAGGAAGAGGACTTCGTCGAACATCTCTTCATCGCATCGGCGCACAGCTACATTTTACTGTTCACGTCCAAGGGCCGCGTCTACTGGCTGAAGGTATATGAATTGCCGGAAGCGGCGGCAGCCACGCGCGGCAAGGCAATTTCCAGCCTCGTGAAATTCCAGGAGGACGAAAAACTCACCGCGCTCGTCGCGGCGCGCGACCTGGAACAAGCCGACCAGTTCGTCTTCATGGCCACGAAGAGCGGCACGGTGAAGAAGTCGGCGCTGACGGAATTCTCTAACCCGCGCTCGACGGGCATCATCGCGGTCACCCTGGACGGCAAGGACGAGTTGATCGGTGCGAAACTCACGGACGGCAAGAAGATGATTTTCCTGGCCAGCCACGATGGCCAGGCGATCCTCTTCCGCGAGACGGAAGTGCGCCCCATGGGCCGCAACGCTGGCGGTGTGAACGGGATGGACCTCGACAAGGACGACTATGTCGTATCGATGGACGCGGTTCAGCCGGACTTCGAGATCATCGCCAAGGAACACAAAACCACTACGCAGAATCTCGAGGAACTCGAAAACGAGCAGATCAAGGACTCGCTGGTGACGCTGATGTTAACGGTGGCCGAGAAAGGCTATGGCAAACGCACGCCGCTGGCCGAGTACCGCATCACTTCGCGCGGCGGCAAGGGTGTGGTCAACATGAAGACCACGGAGCGCAACGGCTCCGTCGTGGCCACGCTGCAAGTGACCGAAGAATCGGACGTGATGATCATCGCGCACAACGGCAAAGTCATCCGCGTTCACGCGAACGAGATTCGCGAGGCTGGCCGCTCGACGCAGGGTGTTCGGCTCCTGCGGCTCGAAGACGACGATTCCGTCGCCGCCGCCGCCGTTCTGCAGGAAGAAAACGAAGAAGAAAAGAAGTAGAATCCCCAACCTCATGAAAATCACAAGACGATGGATTGCGTTTCTGATTGTGCTGGCGGCGCCGCTGCTTTTTTCTCCGGCGCAAACTTCTGAGAAGGCCCCAGCAAAAAGCCAATTTCTCGCTTATGTCGGCACGTACACGACGAAAACGAACAGCAAGGGTATCTACGCGTACCGCTTCGACGCTGCAACCGGTCAGCTCAGCGCGATCGGAGTTGCGGCGGAAACGCCAGACCCGTCGTGGGTGGCGGTGCATCCGAACGGTAAGTTTTTGTACGCCGTGAACGAGGCCGGAAAGAACAGCATGGTGAGCGCGTTTGCACTGGAGTCGAAGACCGGCAATCTGACGCTTTTGAACCAACTCCCTGTGCTTGGCGAAGATCCGTGCTACATTTCCTTCGATCGCACAGGAAAGTACGTCTTCGTCGCGAACTACACCTCCGGCAACGTCGTGGTGTTTCCGATCGGTGCCAACGGCAAGCTCGGTGCCGCCACCGCGAATGTCCACGACGAGGGCAAGCTCGGCCCCAACAAGGAGCGCCAGGACGGACCGCACGCCCACTGGATCGAATCTTCAATCGACGACCGCTCCGTGTACGTCGCCGACCTAGGCCTCGACCGCGTGCTGCGTTACGGATTCGATGCGACGAATGGCACTCTGTCGACCGGGCCGGTGCAAAGCAACTGGTCGCATTCCGTGCTCGATCTATCCGCCAAGCTCGCGCACGGTACGGGACCACGGCACGCCGCATTTTCACACAATGGTGTGCGAATGTATGTCCTCGGTGAGCTGCAATCGACCGTTACGGCGTTCCACATGATTGGCACCGATGATTTTGTCCCCACCTCATTCCAGAAAATCTCTGCCCTTCCCAAGGGATTCTCGGGCCGCAACGACGCTGCCGAAATCGTGCTGCATCCGAGTGGCAAGTTCCTCTACACCTCGAACCGGGGCAACGACACCATCGCCGTCTTCAACGTCCAGCGGCGGGGCGGCGCGTTGAAATTGCTCGAGAATGTCCCCACCGGCGGCAAGGAACCCAGACATTTCGCGATCGATCCGAGTGGCAATTACCTTCTGGCGGAGAACCAACTGTCGAACAACATCGTCATTCTCAAGATTGATCTCGCGACGGGCGGCCTGACCCCCACTGGCCAAGTCGTCGAAGTGCCTTCGCCCGTTGACTTAACATTCGTCGCCGCCGAGTAGCGTGCTGCGCTACAATCCGCATTCGTCTTTATAGCCGTTCGGGAGAGCCCATGATGAATTCAAGAAAAGTGTGCGTCGCGGCGTTCGGGAGCTTCTTGCTGCTGGCTCAGTTTCTCGCGCCGTGCTCGGCTGCAGCCAATGATGAGACAACGCCAGCCCGCGATCCGAAGCAGCCTGTCGACGAGGCTTACACGGCGAAGATTCAGAAATACACGACAGCGCCGTATTTCACCTCGCCGCTCGTCAACTACCTTCCTGCGTCCAAGACCGTGCCAACTCCCGAAGCGGTGCTGGGCGACGTCGCGGGCGCGCCCGGCGTGCTGCCCTACGCCGAGGACGTGTACAAGTACATGCGCCTGCTGGAGAAAGCCAGTCCCCGCGTGAAGGTTTTCTCCATCGGCACGACGGAAGAAGGGCGCGAGATGATTGCCGTAGCCGTCTCTTCGCCCGAGAACTTGAAGAACCTCGAAGAAAATCGCGCGCGGCTGGCGAAGCTGGCTGACCCGCGAACGATCAAGCTGGATGATGCGGAAGCCGACAAGCTCGTCGCGCAAGCCGTGCCGGTCTACTACATCACCGGCACAATCCATTCACCGGAAACGGGCGCGCCCACCGCGCTGATGGAGCTGGCCTACCGCCTCGCCGTGGACGAAAGCCCATACATCCGCGAAATCCGCGACGGCATGATCACGCTGATTACGCCGGTGGTGGAAGTCGATGGCCGCGACCGTATGGTGGACATCTACAAATGGCATCTCGCCCACCCGAAGGATTTCTATCCACCGCTGATCTATTGGGGGAAATACGTCGCGCACGACAACAATCGCGACGCCATGAGCGTCACACTCAAGCTCACCGAAAATGTGCTGAATACCTACGTCGGATGGAAGGCGCAGGTGCTTCACGACCTGCACGAATCCGTGCCCTATCTCTACGACAATACCGCCGGCGACGGCCCCTACAATGCCTGGGTCGATCCGATTCTCACGGACGAATGGCAGATGATCGGCGCGCGCAACGTGGCGGACATGACCAAGTTCGGCATGCCGGGCGTTTTCACCCACGGCGATTTTGACACCTGGTCTCCCGGCTACTTGATGTTCATCGCCGCAATGCACAACGGCATTAGCCGGCTCTACGAAACCTTCGGCAACGGCGGCGCTGATACCCAGGAGCGCACGCTCGATCCCGAAGAGTATTCGCGCACCTGGTATCGCCAGAATCCGCCGCTTCCCAAAGCGCTCTGGTCGCAGCGCGACAATAATAATTACGAGCAGACCGGTCTGCTCACGTCACTCCACTATTTCAACGAAAACAAGCGGCTCTTCCTGAAGAATTTTTATCTGAAGGCCAAGCGCTCCGTCATGAAACCTGCCGCCGAAGGCCCCGCCGCCTATGTCTTGCCCGCGGACGATTCACGCCCAAGTTTGCAGGCCGAACTGCTGCGCGTCCTGCAGAAGCAGGCCGTGGAGATTTCGCGTTCAAAGTCGGCCTTCACTGTGTCGCTGCCGGTGAAGAAGGAACCCAAATCGAAGAAACAAACCGAGCCGAAAGAAAAAGATGCTGCACCGGCCCCCACTACGCGCGAGTTTCCCGCCGGCAGCTACATCATCCGCATGGACCAGCCCTATTCACGAATCGCCGATGCGCTGCTGGATCATCAATATTGGAGCCCGGATGATCCCCAGAAGACTCCTTACGACGACACGGGCTGGACGTTTGGCGAGCTGTTCGGCGTGCAAGTCACGCGCGTAACCGATCGGAAAGTCCTCGATGCCGCGATGGAACGCGTCACGGAAATTCACGCGCCGGGCGGCGTCAAAGGAGAGGGCACTATCTTCGCCATCAACAACAATGCCGAACCTGCACTCGCCACGCTGCGTTACAAGATGAAAGATGCAGGCGTGGAAGCGGCAGAAGAGCCGTTCGAATCCGGGGGAAAAAAATTCAACCGCGGCTCGTTTGTCATTCGCAATGCGAACCGCGCCGATCTCGATCGCACCGCCACCGAGCTGGGCCTGCAGGTCGTCGCACTCGCGGCCGCTCCCAGCGTAAAGACGCATCCCGTCCGCGCCGCGCGCGTGGCCTTCGTCCACACCTGGCTCAGCACGCAAACCGAAGGCTGGTGGCGGCTGGCGCTGGACAACCTGGGCATTCCTTACGATTACATGAGCACGCAAACGCTTGCGAAGATTGACGACCTCAACGCCAAGTACGACGTAATCCTCTTTCCGCCTGTGGGTTTTTCCTCTTCACCGACCGCCATCATCAATGGCATTCCCATGGCTTGGGGAAATCCCCTGCCCTGGAAGAACACGCCGGAAACGCCAAACCTTGTCGGAAAAAATGACTCCACCGATGACATGCGCCCCGGGCTCGGATGGAACGGCCTCGCGCGTTTGCAGGAATTCGTTCAGAGGGGCGGAGTGCTTCTTACCGCCACAGACACTTCCCGCTTCGCGACAGAAATCGGGCTGGCAACCGGGGTCAGCACCTCCTCCTCGCAAAAGATGAAAATTGTGGGCTCGGTTCTGGGGGCGCGCCTGGTCGACGGTGCAAGCCCGATCGCCTACGGTTACGACGAGAAACTTTCCGTCTATTGCGACAACGGGCCAATTTTTTCACTGAGCAGCATCGCCGGTGCCCGCGGCCGGCGGCGCTTGGGCCCCGAGTCCCACTCGCGCCCTACGGGCCGAGGGACCGCGAACGATCCCGATTTCACGGTCGGACGCTCTGGCGTTGAAGCGCCGGAAGAACCCTCCTGGGAAACCTGGGAGGCGCCTTCGGTCACGGATGAGCAGAGGCGCAACGGCTACCGGGTGATCCCGCCCGCAAACCGGCCGCGCGTCATCTTCCGCTACGCCGACAGTAAGGAGCTGCTCGTTTCCGGTTTGGTCGAAGGCGGCGACGAAATCGCCCAGCATCCGGCCGTGGTGGACGTGCCTTCCGGCAACGGCCACGTTGTGCTCTTCTCGATCAACCCGGTCTATCGCGGCGAGACGCGCGGCACGTATTCACTCGTGCTCAATACCATTCTCAACTTTGACAGCCTGAACGCCGGCCGCAAGCTCGCCGAAAAATAACCCCGTCCCTGCATGCCCGCGTGACGCAAAATTCGGCCGGGCGCTGCCGAGAAACCCGCCCTCCGCGATTTTCTTTGTAGAGGCGGCTTTATGCCGCCATTCCTCTCCCCGTAGGGCTCGCCTTCCGAGGCGGGCCGCTCTTCGTGCTGGCAGTTTTTCCCCGTTGGAGTACAATCCCGGCCAGTATGGCCAAACGCAAAAGGAAAACGGCGCCATCCAAGCGTTCCGGCAAAAAGAAAACCTCGCGCAAATCACGTTCCCGCGCCAGCGCCAAGCTTCCCAAAGATGCCGTTACGCTGATCGTTCAGCTGCGCGCGCGCGAAGGCCAGGAAACAATCCTCGAAGCGGAGTTGCGAGCACTGGTCAGCCCCTCGCGCAAAGAAGACGGCTGCCTCTGCTACGACTTGCACCGCTCTGTTGACACGCCCGGCGCACTCCTGCTCCATGAAGTTTGGGCCAGCCGCGACGCTCACACCGAGCACACGCACACGCCCCATTTCCTCCGTTGGAATGCCCGCAAGGACTCGCTCCTCGCGTCTCGCGATGCTAACTTCTGGAAACAAATCACCTAGCTCTCTCGAAATAACTGATCAGGATTCTGGAACCGCGAGGTAGTAGCCGGGGCGGGCGCGGACTTTCAAGTTTTTCGCATCGTTCCGAATCACGTTCACCTTAATTTCGTGGTAACCGATGGCGTCAGAGCCAATGGGTGTGTAGCTGATGGTGTACTGCGAGTGCAGCTCGCCGCCGATTTCGTCGATGGCCTTTTCGATGGAGCGATCCTTGAAGGTGGCGAGGTGCGCGCCGCCGGTGGCCGTGGCGGCGACTTCAAGCGCGTGGTCCACCACCTTATCGTGAATGTGCTGCACGGCCCAGACGGCCGCCGCCATGATGTCGATGTTGCCGTAGCGGTTTGCCTCGCTGGTGGGCGTTTGCGGCGTGCCCGGCTGCGGCGGCAGCGGAAACGTGCCCGGCGGCGTAAGCTCCGGCCGCGTGTCTTTGGGCTTGGCTTGCAACTCGGCGCGCGTGGTGGAAAGCCCCACGCTGTAGATGGTTACGTTGGCGAGCTGTGCCTGCCGCAGCACCTCGCCCAATTTCGCGGAGCTGCCTGCATCCATGGCTTCCGAGAGGATCATCAACACGCGCCGCCGCCCTGCCCCGACCTTGTCGGGGCCCGGCTTGTCCGCGGTCGCCTGCGGTCGGCCCGAAAGCATTTCCACGCCCACGCCCATCGCGTCGTACAGCTTCGAGCCCGAAGTTCCCAGCCCCAGATGCGCGACGGTGTTCTCGATCGCGTCGCTGTTGGAAGTGAAGTCCTGCAACTTATCCACCGAATCATTGAAGCCCACAACCGCCGCCTCACCGTTTGGTCCCATCACCGTCTGTGTGAACAGAATTCCCGTCTTGCGCATCTGTGGCGCGAGTGGTTCGATGCGCGCGCTCGTCTCGAGCAAGATCACCAGTGAAATCGGATCGCCGCCCAAATCGAAGTGGGAGATCTGCTGCGCCACGCCGTTATCGGTTATCTGAAAATCACGCTGTTCCAGGTTGTGGACCATCCCGCCCCGTGCATCGCGCACCGTCACCGGCGTATTCACCAGCGTGACCTGCACTTTGACCTTTGGCATGTCCTTGGGGGCCTGTTGCACCGCAACGCCGGGCTTGGGCGGGATCGGCCCCGAGGGCGCCTGAGCGCGGACGGGAACGCCAGCCAGAGCCAGTACAAACAGGAGAGCTATCGATTTCCCTGCCATTCTCATCATTCTGATCACCTGACGGCACTGGCCAAAGCCCTTCGACTCCGCTCAGAGCAAGTCCGCGCTAGGGGAGTGTACTAGATTCGACGCATGTTCCGCGGAAGGCGTTGCCGCAAGCCTCGCCGATTCCTACAATCAAGGTTCGCCCATACGGAGAGAAGACCCATGCCCGACGGCAAAAAACTAAAGCCGCAACACGCACCGAAAGCGCCCCACGAAGATCCAAAATTTCTAAAGAGCATACCGGCCCGCCCGATCCGCATCCTCGGCGAATACATTCACCCGCTCGTGCAGCTTAAACGAGAGGGCATCGGTGACACCATCGTCATGTTCGGCTCGGCGCGCATCGAATCCCACGAAACCGCGCAGGCCCGCCATACGCGTCTGAAAAAAGAGAAAATCTCGAAGATGTCCGCGGCGAATCTAGCCAAACACCGCGCCGCCTTGCGTCATGCGAAGAGCCTGCTCGAGATGTCCCGTTATTACGAAGAAGCGCGCCAGCTTTCGCACAAGCTGACCACCTGGTCGCTTACCCTGGGCCCCAGGCCGCGCCGCTTCGTCGTCTGTTCCGGAGGCGGGCCGGGGATCATGGAAGCGGCGAATCGCGGAGCCTACGAAGCTGGCGGCAAGTCCATCGGCCTTTCGATCGAGCTTCCGCACGAGCAGTTTGCAAATCCCTACATCAGCCCCGAGCTGAGCTTCAATTTCAAGTACTTCTTCATGCGCAAACTCTGGTTCGCGCAGATCGCCAAAGCCCTCATTGTTTTTCCCGGCGGCTTCGGCACCATGGACGAGCTCTGGGAAATGCTCACGCTGCTGCAAACCCGCAAACTCGCAAAGCACAACATCATTCTCATTTACGGCAGAAAGTATTGGGACGAAGTCTTGAATTGGAAGGCCATGGAGCGCTGGGGCACAATCAGCGAGGACGAATACAAGATGCTCCAATTTGCCGATACCGTCGACGAAGCTTTCGACCATATCCGCGCCGGCCTCGAGAAATACCACATGGAGGTAGATTCCTTTTTACAGGCCTACTGAACTTGGTATTTTTCCTGGCGCAGCGAAATGACGCTGCGTTTCGTGATCTAGGAATAAATAAAAGAGGTGCGACCGCCACGGCGGTCGCACCTCTTTCTCCAGGAAATTAATAAGGGAATTAGTTCGAAGTCACCAGTTGTTCATCGGAAAAAACAGCTTCGAATCGCCGCGTCTCATCCTGATCGTGCAACATCACGATCGGCACAACACGCAGCCACTGTTT
The DNA here is from genome assembly GCA_041495565.1 of Candidatus Acidiferrum sp. GTDB lineage: Bacteria > Acidobacteriota > Terriglobia > Acidiferrales > UBA7541 > Acidiferrum. The sequence continues at coordinate 495 of JBGQCW010000046.1, read as the reverse complement.
GCAGGAATGGCACTGCGTCATTTCGCCTTGTAAATCCTGCAAGAAACCGTCCGTGAAGTGATACAGCGCGCGCTCGCGCCGGGCATTTTTCTTGTCTCGCGCGCCGCAGTGCGGACAGATGAATTCCACCGTGTCCTGCTGCGGATCGCGGTCCAAAGCGGCCCAGCCCGTGCGGCGCACACCAACCGTGACTACATTACGCCGGTCCATCGAGTTTGCCCTCCTCAGATCTACGTCCCCAAGAATAAGATGCAGCAGGCGGGAGCTCGGATACAGCTTGCATAACTTATTCAGTAGAAGCCACTTGCATGTGCATCTGCGGTTCAAAGATTACCGCAATGCCGCCAGAAATGGCTCGATTTAAGAGCCCGGGGAACTTGTCTCCACCCTTGGTGTCCAACGCTGTGAGGACGCGCGCAACCTCACATCCCTGCGAGCGCGGCGCCGGTCTCCTGGAGATCTTGAGCAACCCCCAGGAAATCGGCGCCGCAAAAT
>JBGQCW010000045.1:0-10311 GCA_041495565.1 Candidatus Acidiferrum sp. | reverse complement strand
GCGCTCATCGCGGCGCTTTTCAAATTTGATGCGACGCGCCGCTTCGCACGAGAGAGCAAAGGCATGACCACGAGCGAAACGCATGCCAGGATGATTCCCGGAAGGCTATGCTCTGAGGCCTTTTTCCGGAGCAGGTCGCTTGCAGCTTCATAGCCTACATAAACTGCGAGAGCGAGAAAACAAGCGCCGACGATTCTGAGTGTTATCCGCTCGATTCGCTCTCGCTGGTGTTCGTCTGCATCAGCGGACATCCGCCAGAGTAGCGCGGCCCCTGACGTGACTTCGATAAAGCTATCAACTCCAAAGCCTACGAGCGAAATGCTGTTAGCGATTACGCCTGCGGCGATCGCTACCAGACCTTCGATGGTGTTCCACACGATGGTGAAGTATTCGAGCCTTCGCCCGCGCTGCACTATGGTTCTACGTTCCAAAACTGCGCTTACCGTCATATCGGTAGCATACAATGACGCCAGCGCGGGTACCCCACCCGTCTGCTGGGACACAGTGGGGCTCAAGTTGGGCGATGGAAATGATTTGGGGGAGGGGCGCGATTCGAAAGATTCGTGGAAAAGTTTTCGGCGGCGGCGAGGGACTAGCGACAAGGAGTCGAAAACCGCACCCTTACAGCCGAAGCATGCTGCACCCGGTGTCCTTTGGGTCCATAGGGATTCAAGAATCGATTTGGGAGGAGAAGAAACCAAAAAGTCCGGTTTTGGGAAAGCCAAGCTAAAGAGTTAAGGCGTATCGGAATTTCGGCAGGGTGAATCGAGTAATTTGCAAGCTAGCCGCAAATTGTGACATGGAACCGGAATTGCAGATTAAATAGCGAATTTCGTTGGAGACACGAGTTGAAAACTCTACTACCATCCCCTATCATCGACACAATGCACACAGCGGCGGTCAGAGCCAAAGAAACGACTTTAACCTTGCATTGCGGGGACGCTCGTGAGTTGGACTGGATTGCCGACGAGTCTACACACTTAGTCCTTACATCACCGCCCTACTGGACCTTAAAAGAATATCCCCCCCACAAGGGCCAGCTCGGGTTTGTTGCAGAGTACGAAGCTTTCCAGGACGAGTTGGATAAGGTTTGGCGGCACTGCTTCCGGGTTCTTGTTCCTGGCGGTCGGCTCGTCTGCGTAGTCGGGGATGTGTGCCTTTCCAGGCGTCGGCATGGTCGGCACTCGGTGATGCCGATGCACGCCGACATCGTGGTTCGAGCCCGGAAGATCGGTTTCGACAACCTCAGCCCGATCTTTTGGTACAAGATCGCCAATGCCAATTACGAGGTCGAAAACGGGTCGAGCTTTCTCGGCAAGCCCTATGAGCCCAACGCCATAATCAAAAACGATGTGGAGTTCATCCTAATGCTTCGCAAGCCTGGGGGCTATCGGCAGCCGACCGAGGAGCAGAGGGACGCATCTCGGCTCACCAAGGAAGAATATCAAGAGTGGTTCCAGCAGGTCTGGAACGGATTGATGGGAGAGTCCACCAAGAATCACCCGGCTCCTTACCCTGAAGAACTCGCGTACAGGCTAGTGCGCATGTTTTCTTTCGCAAACGACACCGTTCTAGACCCCTTCATGGGTACGGGGACGACCCTCTTGGCGGCTTCGCGCTGCGGTAGAAACTCTATTGGTGTTGAGATCGAGCCGTCATACCTAAAGATGGCAAAGCAGAGGCTGGAGACAAAACTCTCAAACCTTTTCGAGCAAGAGCGCCTCGAGATTATCCTCCGTTAAAGCGCCTTCCGTAGATCTCGCAAATCTTTCGAATGAACCTGTCGTAGTTGATATTGCTCTCGATCTGAGGGGCGAGCGGGTCGCTCACCAGCTTGGCTGGGTTTACGCCGTCATAGTCCACGACGATCACGGCCACGGCTTCGGGGAGTTCGTTCGGATCGTCTACGGTGTCGCGGAGGGGAATCTTGTCGAAGATCGCAATCGTGTCCGCGACCACCTTTTCCATCTTATATTTTGGCCTGGGTAGTCCCTTGGCGAATGCGTCGGGGTTCTCATAGGCGGGAGCGACGTTGACTACCACAATCGCGCCTGCCACGCACTTCCGGTTGTGATTATGCATGTGGTTCGAGTAGGCGATGAGGTCACCGTAGCGGTTCTTTCGGGCCTTGCCGTGCGCCGTCATAATCGTCTTGTTTTCCACCGAAACGCGCACTGAAATGTTGGGGGACTCAACGCCCTCGTAAATCACCAAATCAATCGAGCGCTCTGCAACCTTGGTCCGGACATTCGAATTCTTAAGCGGTTTTAGTTCGCCAGCTTTCAGTGCAGCGTCCAGGGTCGAGCAGGTCGCCATCAGGTCGGCGACAACAAAATCAGCTAGTGCGTCGGAGTTCGCTTGACTCCTCGGGTTGAAACCGAGATGGGCGTTGACCCAATTGACGTAAGCCTCGGGTGCCTTCATAGAAGTGGCGCATCGTATCACGCGCGGGGCCGTATACAAAGGCGAGGAGCTTGTAGAGCTTCAGTGAACAGTTAGAAGCCCGTCCTTGCCGGTTTTGCCTCCGTGGATCTGCAAAGGACATCCTTTCTACACTTTCCGCAATCATTCGAATATATACAAGGCAGAGGTGCGAATTTACTTCTTGGAAGGTTTGCTCTCGTCGCGGGGCGGAACCGAGGGCGATACGAAAGAAGGCACCCGCCTCCAAGTGGAATCGAAAGTGTATTAACCAGAAAGATTCAGCGGGCAGCTTAGTCGAGAGGAAGGGAGGATTAGCGGGCACAATACGGTTAACGCGAATCCTTGGGATTGTGCATGAAAAAACTGAAGTTTGTATTGTCGCTTCCGGGCGACAACAGCTACTTGCGCGAACAGGCGGCCGTCGCAAAGACAACAGCGGAGCGGCTGGGCCTGGAGCTGCAGGTGATGAACGCCAACAGCGATCCGATCTTGCAGAGCCAGCAATTGCTGGAACTGGTGCAATCGCGTTCCGTTCCGCGCCCGGACGGCATCCTCGTCGAGCCGGTAAGTGCGACCGGCTTGCCACGCGTGGCCGAAGCTGCGGTGGCCGCGGGCATCGCCTGGGTGGTCAGCAACGCGCGCGTGCAGTACACCACGGCGCTCCGGGGATCCTCGAAAGTTCCGGTCTTCACGGTGTCGCAGGACCATTCGGAAATTGGACGCATTCAGGGACGGCAGATTGGAGCGATCTTGCCGAACGGCGGCTCGCTGCTGTATCTGCGCGGGCCGGCCACCAATTTTCTGGCTTCGCAGCGCAGCGAGGGCATGGAAAGCACCAAGCCCCAAAATGTCCCGGTGAAATCCTTGAAGATCCAGTGGACCGGGGAGAGCGCCTACAATTCGGTGACTTCGTGGCTGGGCTTGTCCACGGTCCGCGCGGCCGATACGCAGATGATTTCGTCGCAAAATACGGACTTCATCCTGGCCGCAAGAAGAGCGTTTCAGTTGAACACCGTGGATCCGGAGCGAGCGAAATGGCTCAGCCTGCCCTGTACCGGCGCGGGCACTCTCAGCCAAGCCAAGCCGCTGGTGGACAGTGGCGTCCTGCTCGCGGCCGTGATTACTTCACTGACGATGGATACTGCGCTGGCGATGCTGGATCGCGCGATCAAGAGTGGCGCGCAACCGGCGGAGCACACCATTGTCGAGGCGTCGTCGTACCCCACGTTGGAAGATCTAAAGAAAAAACAGAACAAACAGAACTAAGAACGAAGGTGGCTACTTTTTCGGAGGCTTCGTTCTATCAGAAAGCGGAGCGCCGGCTTCGGGGAGTTCGATGCGCCAGAAATCTTTGTCGCGTTGCAAGCCATAGACGCCAACCTGATTGGATTCAGAAGTGCCCACTTGCCCGATCCACACCACCCGGAAATGCCCCTTGCGTAAACCCCAGCGGCGGCGGACTTCGAGGGTTTGGCCGGGAGCGGTTAGGAATCCAATGCCGTCGAGACGCGCGCCATCCTGGCTGAGATCGACGGTGTAGGCCGTCTGAGCAAACGGATGGCCTTTGGAATCCGTGCCTTTGACGATGACGCGGAGAGTCTTGGGAACGCGCGGCTTTCTGCGAATTTTCTTCCAAAAGTCGGAAACGGGCTGTTTGAACGCCAAGCCGACTCGCGTTTCGCGATCGGAGTAGCGGTCCACGTAGGCCACGCGGACCTCTTGCTCCGCGCGGCTGCCCTTGTGAATGAGAAAAACCGTTTCACCCAACTCCAGCTTCGTTTTCAGAATAACGAGCGCGCCGCTGGAATTGACCATGACGGTTTCGGTTTCTTCGTGGAAGGCGCCACTTTTGCCCGCGAAACCGTAGACCACCACGGGCACGCGCATGGAAATGCGCGCGCTGGAGCGGGGAGACTTCTTGAGGGGGCCGGCCGTCGCGCGAGAAATGGACCGCCCGGTTTGCGAACGTGCGTCGTCAAGGTCGGCAACCTCGATCACCTCCATGGGAATTCCTTGCTGGGCGCCGTGCTCTCGACACTCGAATTCCCAGGTTTTTTCAAGGATTTGTTCGAGGGATTCTTCGCGGTTGGCGAGGGTAACCCAGGAGTCGCGGTCTCCTTTGGGACACCTGAGCCGGATTGCAAAATTCCTAGGCATATGAATTCCCTGCGCATTTTGATCATACGCGCTCGTTGGCGAGATGGCCGAGCGGGGCGGCGGCGCCGTACGTCGAAAAGTAACCGGACGGAAGGTCAGGCAGCCGGTGGCGACTGGGGTTGCCACTTGAGGAAAATGGCGGCGAGGGGAGGCAGCGTGAGGACGAGGGAATAGGGGCGGCCCTGCGCGGGATCAGCGGCGGCTTCCTGGCCGCCCACGTTGCCGACGTTCGAACCGCCGTAGTGGGCGACGTCGGTGTTCATAATTTCGCGATAGAAGCCTGAGTTGGGGACGCCGAGGCGGTAGCCGCCGCGGATCACCGGTGTGGCGTTAATGACGGCGACGATCAAGTCGTCGGGATTTTTGCCGCGGCGGAGGAAGGAGAAAACACTGTTGTCGGAATCGTTGGCGTCAATCCATTCGAAACCGTGCCAGTCAAACTCGACTTGATGGAGAGCGGGCTCGGCGGCGTAAAGATGATTGAGATCGGCGATGAGCTTCTGGATGCCGCGATGGGAATCGTGCTGGAGCAAATGCCAGTCCAGGCTGTGGGCTTCGCTCCATTCGTGGCGCTGGGCGAATTCCTGGCCCATGAAGAGGAGTTTTTTGCCGGGGTGGGCGAATTGATAGGCGAAGAGCAGACGGAGATTGGCAAATTGCTGCCACATGTCGCCGGGCATTTTGTGGAGGAGAGAGTTTTTTCCGTGTACCACTTCGTCGTGGGAGAAGGGGAGCAGGAAATTTTCGGTGAAAGCGTAGAGCAGGGAAAACGTGAGCTTGTTGTGCTCGTACTTGCGATGGACGGGGTCGTGGGAAAAGTACATGAGCGTGTCGTTCATCCAGCCCATGTTCCATTTGAAACTGAAGCCGAGGCCGCCGAGATAGGTGGGACGAGAAACGGCGGGCCAGGCGGTGGATTCTTCGGCGATGGTGAGGACGCCGGGAAATTTGCCGTGGGCGACTTCGTTCATGCGCTTGAGGAATTCGATGGCGTGGAGATTTTCGCGGCCGCCGAATTGATTGGGGACCCAGTCGCCGGGTTGGCGGGAGTAGTCGAGATGGAGCATGGAGGCAACGGCATCCACGCGAAGACCGTCGATGTGGTACTTGTCGAGCCAGAAGAGCGCGTTCGAAATTAAATAGTTTTGGACTTCGTTGCGGCCGTAGTTGTAAACGAGCGTGCCCCAATCGGGATGCGCGCCCTGGCGCGGGTCGGAATGTTCGTAGAGATGGGTGCCGTCAAATTGCGCGAGGCCGTGTGTGTCTCGTGGAAAATGCGCTGGGGTCCAATCGAGAATGACGCCGATGCCGGCCTGGTGACAGCGGTCCACGAATTCCATGAATTCGGCGGGAGTGCCGTAGCGGCTGGTGGCGGCAAAGTAGCCAAGCGTTTGGTAGCCCCAGGAGCCATCGTAGGGATGCTCCATGATGGGGAGCAACTCAATGTGTGTGTAGCCGAGGTCTTTGACGTAAGGGATGAGCTGATCGCCCAGCTCGCGGTAAGTCAGCCAGCGATCGTGATCTTCAGGGATGCGGCGCCAGGAGCCGAGATGAACTTCGTAGATGGAGATGGGGGATTCGAACCAGTTTTTTTGTGCGCGGTGCGAGATCCAATCGGCATCGTTCCATTTATGGTGATCGAGACGCGCGACGACGGAGCCGGTGTTGGGGCGTAACTCCGATCGGAAGGCATAGGGATCGGCTTTGAGCGGCAGAATGTTTCCGCTGGGGCCGACGATTTCATATTTGTAGATGGAGCCTTCGTCGAGCTCGGGAAGAAAAATTTCCCAGATGCCAGAGGAGCCGCGCGCGCGCAGGGGATGGATGCGGCCATCCCAGCCATTGAAATCACCGACAACGCTGACGCGCCCTGCGCTGGGAGCCCAGACCGCAAAATGGACGCCGCGGACGCCTTCGAGCGTGACGAGGTGGGCGCCAAGTTTTTCGTAGGTATCGTAGTGGCGGCCTTCGCCCATGAGATAGAGGTCGAACTCGGTGAGCACGCAAGGAAAGGCATAAGGGTCGTAGATTTCGAACGGAACACCGTGGTGCGTGCGTCCTTGAATTTTGTAACTTCCGGGAGCGGGAGCGCTGGTTTGATTCGAAGGCCAGGTGGCTTCGAAGAAACCATCGGGGCGAACTTTGACGGCGTCGGTGACTTTAGCGGGAGCGAGTGTGGCTCCTTCGACAGTGAGAGGCTTGAGAGAGATGGAAGCTTCGGCGGCCCAGGGGAGGAAAAAACGGACAGCCCAATTGCCTTCCGCGGGGTGCGGGCCGAGGAGAGCGAAGGGATCGGAATGACGTGCCGCGAGAAGGGCGCCGATCTGCGCATCGAGGCGCGGGTCGCGGGAAGCAATCGGTGCCGCGTGTTGCATGGCTGGGCGCTGCTTAGACAAGTCGATAGTCTCCGAGACGTAACAATCGAAGGATGGTCAGATGAGCTTAGCCCGAAACCCGCCCCACGTCCCTTGAATTCTAGCAGGGTGCTGAAAAATTGACTTGGAGAAGCGATTTGCAGCTGCTGGCGAAAGGCCTCCAACCATTAGGTGACTGAAACATTTGAAGTTGAGATTCTTCGGGCATCCTTGTCGGATGCCCTCAGAATGAAAATTGTGATTTTTTCAGCAGCCTGCTAGGGCGTTGGCCGGGCAATTGCCAATCGACTCGGGAACGAGGGTTCCTAATCTCATCGCCATATCATCTTAAAGATGCGGTTGCAGAGTCCTCGAATGGTGTTTTGCTAGGCGGCCCGGCATGACTGCACTATAATTCGCGCCGGTATGCCGCTGACTCCAGGAATGAAACTCGGGCCGTATGAGATCGGTGCGCCGCTGGGCGCGGGCGGGATGGGCGAGGTGTACCGCGCGCGGGATACGCGGCTCGACCGCACCGTTGCGATCAAGATTCTTCCCGCACAATTATCTTCGGATCCCGTTCGCAAGCAGCGGTTCGAACGGGAAGCCAAGACCATTTCAGGTTTAAATCACCCGAACATTTGTGTGTTGTATGACGTGGGTAGTCAGGACGGGGTGAACTATTTGGTCATGGAGTGCCTGGAAGGGGAGACGCTGGCGAAGCGGCTGGAGAAGGGGCCGCTGCCGCTGGAGCAAGTTCTGAAGATTGGGAGAGAAGTGGCGGATGCGCTGGACAGGGCGCATCGAAGCGGAGTTGTGCATCGGGATTTGAAACCGGGAAACATCATGCTGGCGAAGACGGGAACGAAGCTGCTCGATTTCGGGCTGGCGAAATCCGCGGCTCCGATGGCCTCGCTGGCGACGGCGGCTCCGCAGCAGTCTCCGGTGACGCAGGAAGGGATGATCGTCGGCACGTTCCAGTACATGTCGCCGGAGCAGGTTGAGGGAAAAGAGCTGGACGGTCGCAGCGACATTTTTTCGCTGGGTGCGGTGCTGTATGAAATGTTGACTGGACAGCGAGCGTTTCCGGGAAAGAGCCAACTGAGCGTGGCGTCGTCGATCCTCGAAAAGGAGCCGAAACCTGTCAGCACGACGAAGCCCATGACGCCGCCGACGCTGGATCATGCGATCCGCCGGAGTCTTGCCAAAGACAAGGAAGAAAGGTGGCAGACCGCACGGGACCTGGCTCTTGAGTTGAAATGGATTTTGGAGGCAGAAGGAAAGCAGGCAGGCGGAGGCCTCCTCCCCGTGCGCAGAATCGGCGGACAATCGCTGAGCTGGGTGCTGGCGCTGACCACACTCGTTGCTGTGGTTGCGCTCGGGCTGGTGTGGAGGGGCTCGAAACAGCCCCAGGAGGCGTTGCAATTTTATGCGCCGGTCCCATTTTCTGCCAGTGAAGTTGTGCTTGCACCGAACGGCCGCACAGTTGCGATGGTTGCAAATCAAGAATCCTCGTCGAAGCATGTGCTCTGGATCTACGAGATCGGAACAGTAGGAGCAAGAAAGCTTGCCGGAACGGAAGGTGCGACTTACCCGTTCTGGGCCGCGGATGGAAGATCGCTGGCATTTTTTGCGGATGGAAGGTTAAAGAAGCTGGAAATTTCTGGCGGGCCGGTGCAGACGATCTGCGACGCACCCTCAGGGCGGGGCGGAGCCTGGAACAAGGACGGGGTGATTATCTTCACGCCGGACGCGCGACTCGGAGGGCTGTACCGCGTTGCTGCCTCTGGCGGGACAGCGGTGGCAATTAGCACACCCGATACGGCACGCGGGGAATTGAGCCATCGCTGGCCCGTTTTTCTGCCCGACCAAAAGCATTTTTTGTTTCTCGCCGCCAATTTTTCCGGCCGCAGGGAAGTGGACGGGATTTACGTTGGCGCATTGGATTCGAATGAAAAAAAGTTCGTGGTTGCGGCCACTGCAAACGCGTCCTATGCCGCGCCAGGCTATCTCCTCTTTTACAAGGACAATACTTTGCTTGCGCAGCCGTTCGACGCGAAAAGCCTTGCCTTATCCCGCGAACCAACGACGATATTGACGGACATCCAGTATCTGCCGCAGGTTGCCAGAGCCGTGTTTACGGCCTCTGACAACGGGTACCTGGTAGCGCAAAGCGGCAGTGAGGCCTCCCTCTCGCAGCTTGTTTGGCTCGATCGCAAAGGGAAGGCCATCGGAACAGTTGGCAAACCTGCAGTGTTCGGAAACGTGTTCGTAGCGCCGAACGGAGGAGCGATCGCCGTCGATAAGGTAGACGTGGCCAGCCAGAACACGGACGTCTGGACCGACGAGTTGCAGACAGATAAAGAGAAGCGGCTGACGTTCGATCCCTCGATTGACGTGGTACCCATTTGGAGTCCGGATGGAGCGCAACTGGTGTTTTCCTCCAACCGGCAATCCGGCTTCAATCTCTACGTGAAGAATTCGGACGGCGCGCAGGAAGAGAAACTGATTGCGAAGGATGACCTCGATAAGCTGCCAAACGACTGGTCCCGCGACGGAAAGTACATTCTGTACACAAGAGGCCGGGACTTGTGGATTGTGACCGTTCCCGAATTCAAGGCAAGTCAATTTCTTAAAGCTCCGTCCGTGCTGAGAAACGGCCAGTTTTCACCCGATGGAAAATGGGTGGCGTATTCTTCCAATGAGACCGGAAAGTGGGAAATCTATGTGACATCGTTCCCGGATGCACGGGGCAAGTGGCAGGTTTCGACGAGCGGAGGGGAACAGCCTCGCTGGCGGGGTGACGGCAAAGAGCTGTTTTACGTGGCTATAGACGGCAAGATGATGGCGACACCGGTGAAAACCGGAGCGAACTTCGATGCGGGGACGCCGGTTGCGCTTTTCCAGTCTGGCGTGCGCCCTGCAATTTCGAGCAACGACACTTTTGATTACGACGTAAGCAGAGATGGGCAGCGATTCCTGGCAATTTCACCGGCGCCGCAGGGGGGGCCGCAGCCCATATCCGTGATCATAAATTGGACGGCGAGACTGAACAAATAATGCTGGCAACGGGAAGCAAACTCGGGTCGTATGAAGTCGTGGCGGCGATTGGCGCGGGCGGGATGGGCGAGGTGTACCGCCCGAAGGACACCCGGTTGGGCCGGAGCGCGGCGATTAAAATGTTGCATGGCTCGGGATTGGGTGCGAGTAGAACTTGCTACGTTTTGTGGGTGCTGAGTTAGCGGGAATCAACGAAGGAGCGGACCAAGACCATGCGGATTCTTCCCAGGCTGCACGTTTTTCTGTTAGTTTTCATGGCCATGACAATCACGGGGCAGAGCGCTGAGGCGCAGGACCGCTCGCAGGGGCGGTCGAT
>JBGQCW010000044.1:0-10506 GCA_041495565.1 Candidatus Acidiferrum sp. | reverse complement strand
GAAAGGCCGCTTCGAAGCCAAAAGCAGGCGAAAGGGCCGGGCGTTTCAACTTGGAACTGCAACCTGTTTCCTCCAAGCCCCGAAAAATAAAAAGGAGGTGAAAACAGGTTCGTTCTCACCTCCCGGGGTGGGTGGGGTGTTGCATGACAAGGCTCTCGGCGGCTCAGCAGGCCTGCCCTGCCAGGCAGGACTGCGGCCTCACTCGCGTACTGCATTTTTGCAATTCGTTAGGAGACTCACCACCAAAGAGCTTGTCTTTCTGCGGTTTGTAGCATTCGGAAATGCGCGTGTCAACGGCAAAAACAAAGAGATTTGGGGCGGGGGAACGAAGCGATGAACCTTGCTGGCCTTGTCTGGTGAGGGTGCCGTCCAGGCCGATGGGAGGCTATTCAAGGACCCAAGGACCCTTCTTCTCCACAAATCGAAAACCATATCGCATGGAGGGCGATACCGAGGATTCCGAGCGCACCGCACGGGCTTTCCCCACGTACTGTTCGTTGGGTTCCACGAGGTAAACTCCCACCATCGAATCCATTCGCAAGGCCACGGCACAAGAACAGAGAAAGCCGCTGAGACTTACGTTTTCCGTATACGTTTTCTCTTGAAAGTCTTTTCCATGGGCATCGGTCCCTGCGATTTTTATATACACGCGAAGCCGGACTCGGACCTCCGCCCGGGGGATGGCGTTCTGCTTTTGCAGGCGCGCCAGGCAGCCCCGCAAGGCATCGAAATCGATGGGCTTCTCAAAATAGCCCGCCGCACCCAGCTCTTTGCAATACCTCTGGGTATCGGCAGCGGGCTCGCCACTCACCAGAAAAACGGGAACCGGCTGAGTCTTGCTGCAGGAACTCAATGTACGGCACAAGTCGATGCCCGAAATCTTGGGCATCCGCAAGTCCAGCAAGATGGCGTCAGGTTTGTGTTCCATGGTCAGAGCCAGGGCCTGTTCGGGGTCGCCGGTGTCAATGATCTCGTAGCTGTCGGACAAATTCAGCCGGATGAGGCGGCGCATCGAATCATCGTCGTCCACGATCAATAGCCGTCTCAAGCCCATACCAAGCTCCTATCGCCTGTCTGCCGTCACGTTTCCAGCGAGCACCGGACCCTCCGCGAGGGGCGAGCTCTGTTTGCCCGAATCCAGGACCTCACGGATCTTCCGGACCAGTTCGTCTTCGGTGAACGGCTTGTGCAACAAAAAGATGCCGGCCTCCAGCACGCCATGCTGCGCGATGGAGCTATCCGTGTAGCCCGACATATAGAGAACCTTGAGACCGGGGCGCAGTGGCGCCAGGCGCTGCGCGAGCGCGTGCCCGCCCAACCCGGGCATGATGACGTCGGTCAGAAGCAGATCAATACCCCGCTTATCCTGCTGCACCAACTCCAGGGCTTGGGCTCCATTTGCTGCGGAGAGGACGTGATAGCCGTATTGCTTGAGGAGCGTGACCGACAATTTTCTCAGCGCGTCAGCGTCTTCGACCACCAGCACCGTCTCGGATCCGCGGAAAGATTCCGACGCAGGAGCCACGGCCTCCGGTCCGCGAACGGGCTCCTCGATGAGAGGTAGATAGACTTTGAACGAGCTGCCGCGTCCGAGCTCGCTGTCCACCCAAACGTACCCGCCGCTTTGTTTTACGACGCCGTAAACCGTTGCCAAACCCAGACCCGTTCCTTTGCCGGGTTCCTTGGTCGTAAAAAATGGCTCGAAGATGTGCGCAAGAGTTTCCGCGCTCATTCCCATCCCCGTGTCGCTGACCGAGAACATCACGTAACGCCCAGCTTTCGACCCCGGGTGGTGGCGCGTGTAGGCCTGATCGATTGTGACCGTGGCTGTCTCGAGGGCCAGTTTTCCACCCTCAGGCATGGCGTCACGCGCGTTGACCGCCAGGTTCATGACCACTTGTTCGATTTGCCCCTGATCCGCCTTCACGCTGCCAATGGCCGGGTCAAGTTTCATCACCAGTTCGATGTCTTCGCCGATCAGTCGGTGAATCATCTTCGCGATGTCGGAGATGAGGGCATTGAGGTTGAGGATGGCGGGCGCCAGGACCTGCTGCCGGCTGAAGGCCAGCAGTTGGCGTGTGAGCGAGGCCGCGCGCTGGCCCGCTTTTTCGATCTCTTCGGCAAACTCGAAGAGATCTTCTCCGGTTTTCAGTCTGCGTTTCAGAACCTGGGCGTACCCAATGATTACGCCAAGCAGGTTATTAAAATCGTGCGCGATACCTCCGGAAAGCCTTCCCACGGCTTCCATCTTCACCGCCATGCGGAGCTGCTGTTCGAGCACGCGCTTCTCGGTCACGTCTTCGGCGAATACTTCAAAGTAGGTTTCGCTGTGACTCTCACTTTGCGCAACCTCGATCAGCCGGCCGCTGCAACGCGCTTTGAGCGGCGTATCATCTTTGCGCTTCCATTCGACCTCCACATCGAAGCCCTTCGTGCCCGCAAACATGTCGTTGGCTCTCCGGTGCTCCTGCGGGTCGCGATAGATGTCGGTGCCTAGGTTCGCGCCGAAGAGCTCCTCCTGCGTCTCGTAGCCCAGCATTTTCTGGAGAGCCGGGTTAACGCGCAGAAACTGACCGGCGGCGTTCGCGCGATAAATGCCGTACGGGGCGTTTTCGATGACCGACCGGAAACTGGCTTCGGAAAGAGACAGGGCTTCCGACGCACGCTTCCGTTCGGAGATGTCGCGATTCACGATGATGAGCTTTTCCGGCTGGCCTTGCGCATTCTTGTATACGCTGGATGTCGATTCCAAATCCCGCCAGGTCCCGTCTTTGTGCCGGATGCGGTATTCCAGGGGCCGGCCAATTCCTGTTTGCCGCGCTTCCTCAGCCGCTTTTTTCACGCGATCGCGGTCGTCGGGATGGATCTGCTCTAGGCCTGAGGAACTCTTTAATTCTTCCGGGGAATATCCCAAAACTTTTTGATAGGCCATGCTGTTGTAGATTCGCCGGCCTTCCATGTCCACGACGGCAATCATGTCCGCGGCGTTCTCGTTAATCAGCCGGAAAAGCTCCTCCCTCTGGAAAAGCTCGCGCCGTATGCGGTGAATTTGCAGTTGCTGGTAGATCGTATAGACGTCGAAAAGCAGCACCAGCCCCACCAGGCCCCGTACCGCCTGGCGAAGGAGATAGAATGAAAAAATATCTTCCTGGAGGTGCCGCTCAGGCAAGACGAAGGAACTCAACCCCAGCGTGACGAGCAGTGTGACGATAAACGCTATCCCCCAGAGCCACCACTCCCTCCTCTCGATCCGCCGGAAACTTGCGAGCAGGGCCTCGCTCCCTGATCCTTTCCCACCTTGGCGTTTCTCTGGTTTTGTCGGCTTCACAAGACTCCCGTTTCAATCAGCAGCAAGGGATCCCCTGCCCCGCAATCGCACGAGGCGAGATCATCCACGGAGTCACACGCATACCCCTCTGCTGGCTGCACGATGCCAGCCATCTGCCAACCCCAGCTCGTTTCCATGTAAGTATCTGAAAGGATATGGGGATCCACTGCGGTTTTGTCTTCCACACTGAAGCAAGAAGGAACTGCGGTGTCCACTCTGGGTCACTCCGAATCAAGAGTCCCGAATCGAAACAAGATCCGATGTGCCGGCTGACAATCGAGCCGGATGGAATCGGAAATGACTCTCGGCACTCGCCGCGCCGCCGATTTTCCGATCGCCCGCCACCTGCCCTTCAGCCGATTCCTCTTGAGGCTGCGGCCTCGTCGAGGATTTCTCGAACCAGCCGGCCGAGTGCTCTAGGACTGTAGGGTTTTTGCAGATAATGCGCGTCGGCCGCAGCTGGGGCCATTCTTTTCGAATCCCGCGAATACCCGCTGGTGAAGAGAATGGGAAGTTGCGCGAAACGCGCCCCGAGCTTCGAGGCGGTGGCAGGGCCGCCGAGCTTGGGCATGACGACATCAAGAATGGCGAGAGCAGGCGCTTCGTTCTGGCAGAGGCGCAGGGCTTCCTCTCCGTCGCACGCGGAGAGGACTCGATATCCCAGGTTCAAGAGAGTCTGGCGAGCCATCTCGCGGATCGATTCGTGATCCTCGGCGATAAGAATCGTTTCCGTTCCTCGCATTAGGGCAAGGGAAGGAGCTGGTGTCTTGGCGGGAGTGCCGTCGGAGAGAGCCACTTCGACTGCGGGCAGGTAAACGCGAAAAAGACTTCCCTGACCGGGTTCGCTATAGGTATGAATGAACCCACCGTGCTGCTTGATGATGCCATAGGCGGTGGCGAGGCCCATTCCGGTTCCCTTGCCGCGCTCCTTGGTCGTGAAGAACGGTTCAAAGATCCGCTCCAGCGTTGCGGATTCCATGCCCACG
The DNA here is from genome assembly GCA_041495565.1 of Candidatus Acidiferrum sp. GTDB lineage: Bacteria > Acidobacteriota > Terriglobia > Acidiferrales > UBA7541 > Acidiferrum. The sequence goes on along the minus strand of JBGQCW010000044.1, from coordinate 6,192 downwards.
CCGGTATCGGACACCGAAAGAACGCTGTATCGGCCGGGCGTGACCGAAGGATAAGAGCGGCAGTAGGAGCTGTCGAGTTCCACCATCTCGGTTTCGATGAGCAGGCGCCCTCCGCCAGGCATGGCGTCGCGAGCGTTCAGGCACAGATTCATGAGCACCTGCTCGATCTGCGTGGGATCAGCTTTGACGGGGTCCAGCGGCGAGGTGATCACTTTGAGCTCGATGTCCTTGGCGATGACTTTGTCGAGGAAGCTAACGAGACTGCTGGTGACGGTGTTGAGGTCCACGGCCTGCGGCTGGAGAATCTGGCGGCGCGCAAAAGCGAGGAGTTCCCGTGTCAGCGTGGCGGCGCGTTCGGCCTGCTCGCGAATGCGTGCGAAACGGTCGGCGATCTCAGGATTGCTCTTGTGTTGCTCGTAGCCAAGCTCCGCCCAGCCGAGGATGGCTCCGATGACATTGTTGAAGTCATGCGCGACGCCGCCCGCGAGCTCCCCGATGGCTTCGAATTTCTGCGCCTGGCGCAACTGGCGCTCCATGGCCCGGAGTTCCGTCACGTCTTCGGCGATCACTTCGATCGAATCGGCGTGACTCGGGATGGAAACGCGGCGGAGATCGAGACGCACGGCCACCAAGCCGCCATCCCGCCGCCGCCATTCGCTTTCGGCGCCGTGAACCCGGCCGTTCGCGCGGCAGTTCGCCATGAGCTGCGCGCATTGTTCGGGAAACCGGAAAATGTCGCGCTCTAAGTTGAAGGCGTGGAGGTCTTCGGTCAAGGCGCAGCCAAGCATGGCCAGGAGAGCGGGATTGGCGTCCAGAAGAGATCCGTCGAACGTGGCGCGGAAGATGCCGTATGCCGAATGATCGACGAGATCCCGGTTGCGCGCTTCGGAGAGGCGCAGATTTTCTTCCGCCTGCTTGCGATCGGTGATATCAATCGCGATGGCTGTGGCAGCGGAAACAGTTCCGTCTTCCGAGCGCAGCGGATAGTAGCTACACAGCCAGTGGCGGATGACGCCGGGCTGCAAACGGGTCGCGCCATGCACCTCGACATTGGCGACGGATTCGCCAGTTTCAAAGACTTGCCCCAAGTACTTCTCCATCGGCACGGCAAGATCCGGTGCAATGTCCTGCATGGTAAGCCCCGCGTGGGCCGCGACTGGAATCCCGTCAGCTCTCGACACCTCCTTGTTAACTCTCACGAAGCGCAGCTCCCGGTCGAAAACTGCCAAAGCAAAGGGTAGCGAGCGATACACCAGATCGAGTTCCGCGAATTGCTGTCGAGCCTGCGTTTCGCTCCGGGCAAGCGCCGTCTGCGCCTGCATTTTTTCTTGGCGAAGAGTTTTTTCTTGGATGGCTCGCTTCAGCGCGACGGGCAGCCGCGAGATGTGGTCCTTCAAGACGTAGTCGCTTACGCCTGCCTTGATGCACTCAACGGCGGCTTCCTCGCCGAGCGTACCGGTGACCAGCAGAAACGGGATGTCTTTGCCGGATGCGCGTAACTCTCGGAAAGCATCCATGCCTGTCCAGCTCGGCAGGCGAAAGCCGGCAAGAACAACTTCAAAATCCCCGGCCTGCAGAGCGCGCCGGAACTGTTGCCGGTCCTCCACAAGTGTGTGGTCGACGCGGAGCCCTGCTTGCTTTAGCTCAAAGAGCATCAGTTCCACATCGCGCCGCGAGGGCTCAAGAATGAGCGCGCGCAGCGGCTCATTCAGTCTGGGAGTAGCAATTTCTTCAAGTGTTTCGGTTTTCATTTCGGGTCCCCTGGGTCTTAAGCGATGAACGCGGAAATCGGCGGCGTCATGATGCGGAGCCTGTTCCAGAACTTGCGCGCGGTTTCCATATTCCCTTACCTTCGGGACGCAGAGTTGCGTAGCGCCGGCTCTTTCCGGGAGAGTACCGGGGCCGTACGCAATCCCGTTTCGACCGAGTCTAGAAATTCGGAGAACGCATTGGCGTCCTTGGGAGACCAGAAACCCATACTGATGCGGAGTTCCAGAGGACCACTGTGGCCCATGTCGCCATTGAGCGCGGCGATGCGCTTCTCCAGACGCTGGCGAAGCACCGGCCCGCTAGGTTCGACGGCGTCGACGGCGAGGGCCGCAAATTGGGATTCACCGATGCGCGCGACGTAATCGGTGCGCCGAAAACTGCCTTTGAGCAATCCGGCCACGGCACGCAAGCCACCCTCGACGGCGCTGCTTCCAAATTGGGCGCGCAGCGATTCTAGATTCTCGATTCGCACACACAGCAGAATGAGAGTGCTGTGCTTGCGGTTCGCTGCCTCCATGGCGTGGGCTCCCAGCGTTAGGAAGCCCTCGCGAATATAAAGTTCCGTCTGGGGATCCCGCAGGAGATCCGTCAAACCTCCCAGTGTGTTGTGCTCGAGCGCCACGCGCAGGACGCGATCCAAGGTTTGAGGATCCATGAATCCGTTGAGGAGATAGTCCAGCGCGCCTTCCTTCAGGCTTTGCGCGGCATAGTCCTTATCGGCCGCGTCGGCAAAAACGATCAGCGGCACATCCGGCGCCGTGCGGTGCACGCGGCGCACCACATCCAGCGGCTCGGGACGCGCCAGCGCCAGATCGAGAAGGATAATCTCGGGGTTGACGACATGGATCGTGGGCATGAGCGTGGAAATCGTGGAGACCACCGTCAAATCCAGCCGTTTCTGATCCTCCGGGAAGAGCACGCGCAAGGATGCGGCCGCCTCTCCAGAGTCGCCTTCTGCGAGCAAGATACGCAAATTTCTTTCCATCATGTGCGTTGCCTCGTTTCCGCGGTGACACGCTGCAAGAGAGGGCCTTGTGTTTTAGAAAGCGCGGCAAAGATGAATCCAGTGACAATCCACCCAGTGCGAATCTTCATCGCAAGGCATCTCGCAGGACGAGACCGGAGAGGGCAGTCCTCTACACACGTAGCTATTGGGAAGGGGGTTCCTCAATTGTGGCGCACTCCCTGTAGGAGTCAAGCAAACTTCGACGGGGTTTCCAGAATTGTTGAAAGTGGTGTGGGCGAGATTCCGCGCGGCGCAAGAGAAGCGCCGTCAAACCGGCGAAGAGACCTCCCGCGATGATCGCTCCTTCCCAAACCATCCCCGCCGCGAGAACCTGCGCGGGAGGAGCGCCAAACGGGACGAGCAGCGCAGTAAAAGAAAAATCCCGCCGCCGCGGGATTTTTCAGTTGGGCTGGTTGCGATCATTTCCGGCTGAGAATTTTCTGCCGGAAGGATCAAGCGCCAAAAATCTCGTTGATTTTTTCCGCGAGCACAAAATCGTAATCACTGATGCCTTTCACGCTGTGCGTATTCAGATCGACCACCACCTTGTTCCACACGTTGAACCATTCCGGATGATGGTTCATCGCTTCGGCGACGAGCGCGACGCGCGTCATGTTGCCAAACGCGGTGACGAAATCCTTGCACGCAAACTCCTTGTGCAATTTTCCATTCGCGACGCTCCAGCCTTTCGCTTTCGGCAGCAGCGCTGAAATTTCCGCGTCGGTAAGTTTTTTCGCTGGCATGGCGCAACCTCCGGAGTTGCCTTTCTTCTTCCCCGCCATTATGCGGCGCAACCGCTGTGCCAGCAACAATTGCGGCTTTGTTGCGGGAGCCCGAGCGTATGCAAACAATTTGAGCGGTTCGTCGTTGTATGCGCGGGGGAATTCCACTATCGTAAGGGGTTCCTTTGAAGCCAAAATGCGCGTTGGATGTCGGCATTCTGACGACCGCATAGCGATCGGCATACAAACGGAAAGCGGAGAACGACGTGAAAAAGAAAATTCGCGCCATCCAGTATGGTGTCGGCCCGATCGGCGCATCGATTGCGCGGCTGATGCGGGAAAAGCAGGCCATCGAAATTATCGGCGCCATTGATACGGATCCGGCAAAAATCGGACGCGACCTCGGCGAAGTGGCCGGAGCGAAAGACGCGCCGTGGGGCGTGACCATTTCCGCGGATGCCAAAGAAGTGCTGGAACAAAACGCGGACGTGGTGATCCATTCGACGTCGTCGTCTCTCGCGAACGTGATGGACCAGTTGCTGCTGTGCCTGGAAGCGGAGTCCTGCATCGTTTCGACGTGCGAAGAATTGTCGTATCCGTTTCGCACGCATCCGGAACTTGCGGCGAAGCTCGATGCGGCGGCAAAAGAAATGGGCGTGGCGCTGGTCGGGACGGGTGTGAATCCCGGCTTCGTGATGGACAAGCTGGTGGTGACGCTGGCGGCGGTTGCGCAGCGGATCGAGCACGCGAAGGCGCTGCGCATCGTCGATGCCTCGAAGCGGCGGCTGCCGCTGCAGAAAAAAATCGGCGCGGGCATGACCGTCGAAGAATTCCGCGCGCAAGTGAAAGCGGGCGTGATCAAGCACGTCGGCCTGCCGGAGTCCGTGGCGATGGTGGCGGACAGCTTGAATTTGCCGGTCGAGCAAATCACCGAAACGATCGAGCCGAAAGTGGCCACCGAGCGCGTGCAGACGGAATACCTGACGGTCGAGCCGGGACAAGCGGCCGGCGTGCACCAGATTGCGCGCGGCACATCGAAAGACGGCAAAGAACTCGTATATCTCGAATTGCAAATGTACGTCGGCGCGAAAGATCCCGCGGATACGATTTCGCTGACGGGGCATCCGAACATCAGCTTGGTGATTCCGGGCGGCTCGCATGGCGATATCGCTACGGCGTCGGTCGTCGTGAATTCGATTCCCGTGATTCTTGACGCTCCGGCCGGCTTGCGCACCGCGCGCGATTTGCCGATCGGATTTTTCTCGCCGAACGCGCGGCCATAACCCGAAAATCGAAAATAACCGGCGGATGGCAGCGTAAAGCTGCCTCTACAATTCCGCCTAGTTGTGCTTTACGAATTCTCCTTTGTGGCCGGTGAGCGAATTGTAGAGCGTTTCGATAAACGCATCTGTACTGATAAACGTGCCTGAAAACTTTTCCCATGGCGCGAGAATTTTTTCCTGCTTCATCCGTTCCAGTGTTTTGTGCTCGTTGAGGGCTTCCTGCACGACGGCCGAAGTCTCTTTCAGCATCTTTGTGAACGCGCGGACGTCATCGAGGTTGGAGATCGCGCCGTGGCCGGGGATGACTTTCACGTCCGCCGGCAACTGCGCGGTGGCTTTTTCCATCGCGTCGATCATGCCTTGCACGCTGCCGCCGCTGGCCACGTCAATGAACGGGAAGCCGTAGCGCACGAAGTCGTCGCCCATGTGCACGACATTGTTTTTCGGGAAGAAGATGATGGAGTCGCCGTCCGTGTGGCCGGAGGGAAAATGCAGCGCGCGGATATCTTCTCCGTTCAGGTGCACGGTGACGTCGTGCTCGAAGGTGATGATGGGAAGGCCAGCCTTGGGCGCTGGTTTCACGTCCATTTTGATCGAGCCGCCGTTGCCCCCAGTGCCGCCGGATTCGAGCCGCTTGCGGACGTTATCCTGCGCGATGAGCGTGGAGCCCGCGTTGTTGAACGGGACGTTCCCGCCGGTGTGGTCTCCGTGATAGTGGGTGTTGATGACGAAGCGCACGGGCTTGTCCGTGATGCCAAGATTCTTGAGCGCGGCCTGGATTTTTTCCGCCAGCGGAGCGAACTGGTCGTCCACGATAACGATGCCGTCTTCGCCCACCGAAGCGGCGATGTTTCCGCCCTGGCCTTCCAGCATGTAGATGTTGCCGGAAACCTTCGTCACTATGATTTGAACCTTGGACCAGTCCGGCTCTTGCTGGGCCACGGCAGCTTGCCCGCAAGCCAGCGCCGCACCCACTAGTGAAAGAACCATCCAAGTCCGTATCTGCTTGCTCATCTAGTTCCTCCTCAGGAAACCGCCGGGGATTGTAACACTGTGATCAGTGACCAGTGACCTGTGAAGAGGGGAAGAAGGCAGCAGGCCCCCACTTCGGGAAGCGCGGAGCGCACGGGGGGTACCCCACCCCCGGGTGTTTTTGCCAAAGAGTTCGGAATTGCTTGAAAACAAGGGGGTTGACTTTTATGTGAACGCAAAAGAGTTCGGAAGAGTGTGAAAAGAAAGAAGTTAGGTGTTGGAGGTTCGAGGTTAGAAGAGAAAACTCGAATGTGCCCACTACACCCCCATCCGATGCATGAATGTCAAAAGAAAGGGGATAGAAAATGGGCAATTTGTAACTGTATGAAAAGAAAGGACGGGAGAGTGACTGGTGACTCGAGACCCCGACAAGGTCGGG
>JBGQCW010000043.1:0-10595 GCA_041495565.1 Candidatus Acidiferrum sp. | reverse complement strand
GCTGAAATCACGGCGGCGGATCCCTTCTAAGGTGAGCAACAGGATGTTCCCGCCGTCAAGGATCGGAATGGGCAGCAGATTCAGGATGCCAAGGTTCACGCTGATCAAAACCATCATCGAAATGACCGCCAACGGTCCTTTGCGGACGGCCTGTCCTGCGGCACGTGAGATGCCCACAACGCTTTGAAGCTGTTTCACAGAGACGCGCCCGCTAAACAACTTGCCAACAACGCCGATGGTGTCCGCGATCCTCTCCAAGGTCACCTGCCCGGAGTAACGCACACTCTCCTGCAAAGTCACGCGCCGGTAAGCGGTCTCCACGTAGGGGAGAACGCCGATCAGATAAACGGTTTCGCCGGTTTCCGTAGCGCTCTTTTGCGGCTGGACGTCGATATGAACTGGACGCCCAGTTCTTTCAACATCCAGAGACACCGGTTTGCCATTCGAGCCACGGACAGTTTCGACGAACTGTGCCCAATATTGGATTTTTTGTCCGTTTATCGCGACAACAGTGTCGCCTTCGCGAAGCCCCGCATGATCAGCCGGCGAGCCGGGCTCAATCAGATCGATCACGGGTCGCGTCGGCAAATATCCGAGGGCCGGAAGTGTATCTGGCTTGGCGACATTCTTGACGGGCAACTCAACGGTGCGCCGTCCTTCCCTGCCCTGCACATCCAGCTTAATGATTCCTCCTGGGGACGTTTGCCGAATCACCCTTTCCGCAACGCTCCAGGATGGATTGGCGACGCCATTGATCGAAAGTACTTTATCGCCCACCTGGACGGGTCCCGGTGGCGTATCCTGTTTCCCCAAAAACCCAACGACCTCAACGGGTTTATCTTCATAGGCTGGATACGGGATTCCGACGGCAACGATGTAGCCCGTCAAAAGCAGGACCGGAAAAATCAAGTTCACGGCCGGTCCAGCGAATGAAATAAGCGCGCGCTGCCAGCGCGGCTTGCTCATCAATTCGTCGTGGGCGCCCGTAGGCGCCACGTCGTTCGAATCAACTTCAGACAAATCCTGTCCCGCCATTCGCACGTATCCGCCGAGCGGGATGGCGCTGACGCGGTAGTCCGTCGCGCCGCGTTTCCAGCCAAAAAGACGCGGTCCAAAGCCGATGGAGAAAACGTCCACGCGCACGCTAAACAAGCGTGCCACGATGAAGTGGCCCCACTCGTGAATCATGATCATCAAGCCCAGCACCAGGGCGACGCCCAATAGCAAATTCATACTCTTCGCTTCTCCTGTCGACCACGCTTCGCGGTCGCTTGTGTCAACGCCTAAGACGCCGCCGCGGCCGTGACCGCCAGCCGCTCCACTTCTTCCTTTGCCATTCGACGGGCTTCGGCATCCGCCGTAAGCACATCGTCCATCTTCTCAAATCGCACGCGCGGCGTGCGCCCGAGCACGCGCTCGATCACTTCCGGAATTCCCAGGAACGGCAGCCGCCTCTCGAGAAACGCAGCCACGGCGATCTCATCGGCGGCGTTCAGCGCGCACGAGAACGCGCCGCCCTTCTTCATCGCTTCCCGTGCCAGACGAAGGCACGGGAACCGGCGCGTCGAGGCCTTCTCGAAATCCAGGCGCTTCAGCTTCGACCAATCCAGCGCCACTTGATTAGATGTCACGCGCTCTGGATAGGTTAACGCATATTGGATGGGCATGCGCATGTCCGTGGGGCCGAGTTGCGCTAAAACGGAACCGTCCACGAACTCGACCAGGGAATGAATCGTGGACTGCGGATGGATCACCACGTCGATCTGGTCCGGGCGCATGCCGAAGAGCCAGCGCGCCTCGATGATTTCGAAGCCTTTATTCATCATCGTTGCGGAATCGATGGTGATGCGGTTGCCCATGCGCCAGTTGGGGTGCGCCAGGGCCTCTTCGGGTGTCACGGTTGCCAGCGCGGCAAGAGGTGTCTTTCGAAATGGTCCACCGGAGGCCGTAAGTACCAGCCGGCGGACTTCTCCGCGCGTTCCGCCGCGCAAACATTGATGAACGGCGTTGTGTTCGCTGTCCACCGGCAGCAACTCGCGCCCAGCCTTGCTCGCCGCGGCCATAACCAGCTCACCCGCCGCGACCAGCACTTCCTTGTTGGAAAGCGCGACGATTTTTCCAAGCTTTACGGCCTCGTAAGTCGCTTCCAGGCCGACGACCCCAACGGCCGCCGAGACGACCATGTCCGCCTTCGCATGGGTCCCAACGACGAGCATTCCTTCGCGGCCGTGGTGAATCGAGGGGAGCGGCGAGATGCCCTTCCCCCGCAAAAGCGCGGCGAGATCATCCGCCTTCTTGGCATCGCCGACGGAAACGACTTCTGGTTTGTGCTTCTCGATCTGGCTGACCAGCTCTTCCAAGTTCGCGCCCGCAGCCAGCGCAACGACACCAAACCGTTCCGGCAGAGCCTCCACAACCGAGAGGCATTGCCGTCCAATCGAACCGGTAGAGCCTAGAATGGATAACTGTTTCACGGAGCCGTTCAATTCCCTTTTTGTCAGTAGGAAAGCTTCTGACCTACGACCTGGGAGAGTAGATCAAGATCCAATAATACCAGACAACGGGAATTGCGAGGATGAGGGCGTCGATTCGGTCAAGGACGCCGCCGTGCCCGGGGAGTAGGCTGCCGGAATCCTTGATCCCCGCGCTGCGCTTGTACGCCGATTCCAGAAGGTCGCCAACTTGCCCTGCGACGTTGCCCACGACAGCCATCCCAAGCAGATGCGGAAGCGGCACCGTCATGAAGCGCGCAAAAATAAGAGCGACGATCAGTGAGCCAAGGAAACTCGCGACCGTCCCCTCCCACGTTTTCTTAGGGCTCAGATGCGGCGCCAAAGCGTGTTTGCCGATGGATCGGCCCACGAAATACGCCGCCGTATCCCCCACCCAGGTGATGACCAGCGCGAAGAGGAGTAAAAGGGGACCCTGTGGTCCAATTCCATGAAGTCTGATTGCGAACGACAATGGAAACGCGACCAGAATAAGGCCGCTGGCGCTCATTCCGGCGGCAGGCAGCGCTTCCACAAGGGGGCGCTTTGTCCAAAGTGTGAGTGCCGCGATTCCGAGTACAAACAGAAAGAACACCGCTTCTAGCGACGGAATTCCTATGGTGAACCACTCCGTTTTTTCATAAGCGATTAAGCCGCCCGAAAGCTTGTATGTCGGTAGAACGCTCATCAGCCATTGCACATAGATGAGGACGAGCGAACAGGTAGCCGTCCAAAAGCGATAGGCCCGATGGCCGATGGCCTCGCCCAAAGCAAAGTATTCGAACAGGGCAAGGATCGTGACGAGCGCGATGCCTAGTGAAACGATCGCCGTGGAGCCCCACAACACGAGGCCCACAACGAAAGGAATCAACACGACGGCTGTCGCTACCCGCTTCCAAGTCATAGAAATCGAGTCCCCTGAAAAATCGCTGCCTTCATCTCATCACATTGAGCGGAATAAATAACGCCAGAGATGCTCGACGGAAAATGGCGCAGTCGCGTCCGGCTAAAACATGAACATTTCCAATTGCTTGCAGGAGTTTGGACATGACTACAGGCGCTTGCAAGCCTTAATTCAAACTGATCCACTACCGCCTAGCCAAAATGCTTGTATTTTATCTCATATCGTGACATAATGTTTTTATTAAGCCTCAAACGTCCCCCCAAGGCGACTTATGCAAAGAAGCAGATATCCCGAGCGTCGGCGCACCATGCGCCTTTCTCTACAGATACCCTTGACGGTTCAGTGCAGGCTGCCGGAAGGCGAGACGATAGACTTGAAGGCGTCCACCTACGTTGTCGGTGCCAACGGGGCTCTTCTCCTCATGGACACGCCATTAATTCCCGGCCAGACCGTCAAAGTATTTAACGAGCATACGGCCAAGTCGATTGATTGCGTGGTCACTTCCCTGCGGGAAAAGCGGGAGAGACGATTTGTGGGAATTGCGTTCGCCGATCCCAATGTCGATTTCTGGCACGTCGTATTTCCTAAGTCCGGAACGCGCCAGGCCATTCGCTCTTCGCAGACCGGGGCGCTCATGCCACCCGGCATTCGGTCGGACACCACTCGGCAATTTTAGCGAGATCGCTTGCTTCGGAAACCCCAGAGTTTCAAATGCTCCTTGTCGCGTAGATCTGGTAGACCATCAGGTATACGATCACTCCCGTCACACAGACATAAAACCACAGCGGCAGCGTCCATCGCGCGATCAGGCGGTGCTTGTCAAACTTTTCCAGCCACGCGCGGCGCAGTGTAATCAGGATCAGCGGCACAATCACAATCGCCAGTACGGTGTGCGAGAGCAACAGCGCAAAGTAAACCGGCCGGACCCATCCTTGCCCCAGAAATACAACATGCCCAACGCGGATGTGATAAAGGACATAGGAAACCAGAAAAACTGTTGAGACTGCGAACGCCGAAATCATAAACCTCTTGTGCACGTCCCGCTTGCCCGCGCGGATCGCCGCGTAGCCCCCGGCAAGCAGTACGGCACTAACTCCATTCAGAGAAGCGTTGAGGGCAGCGTGTGAAAACATGATGGCTGGTAGGTCCTTCCCGGGATGGTTCGTTCAACGCGGAATCTTGTCGTAGACCATCAAACCCAATAGCAGCGGGATGTGTATGACGGTGGCGTGCATCAGCCATTTGGCGCGCGTGTTCGTCTTGTTGCTGGCAGCCCACAGGCAGACCTGCACGAGCGCCGTGCTGGAAACCAGCGCTCCAAAGAAATACAAAATGCCCGCCAACCCCATCAACGCGGGAAGCAAACTCACGGCGACGAGCGCGGCCGCATACAAAATGATTTGCCGAAACGTGCGTTTGCCCTCGCGATCAACCACCGGCAGCATCATGATTCCCGCGCGGGCGTAGTCTTCGCGGTACATCCAGGAGATGGCGTGGAAGTGGGGAAACTGCCAGAGAAACAGAATCGCGAACAGCAGCCACGCGCCGCGGTCGAGCGAACCCGTGGCCGCGACCCAGCCAATCATCGGCGGAATCGCCCCGGGAAAGGCACCCACAAACGTCGCCCAAACCGTCCGCATCTTCAGCGGAGTATAGGCAAGCAAGTAGCTCAAGCAAGTTGCAACCCCGAGTCCCGCCGCAAGCGCCCCTGCGACCAAATACAAATCTACAGCGCCAGCGATGGACAGGGCGACGCCGAAGATCAACGCTTCCCGGGGCTGCAGCACGCCACTCGGCAGCGGGCGTGAAGCCGTGCGGCGCATATAGCGGTCGGAATCGCGCTCGATGTAATGGTTCAGGGCCGCCGTCCCCGCGGCAATGAGCATGGTGGCGAAAACCGTATGGATCATGTGCAGCCAGCCCACGGGACCGCGCACACCCATGTAGTATCCCGCGGCTGTCGTCATCAGCACGAGAAAGGACACGTCCGGCTTGGTGAGCACAACGTAGGCATTCGCGCGCCCCGAAAGCGTGAGTTCCGTGGTCTGCGCCGTACTCATCCGGTGGTCACCTGCCGGGGCGCCGCCGCGCCAACCTCTTTCCCGCGCGGAATCAGCCGGTAGCACAACAGCACGATCAGAATGGAGAATGCGAAGAGAATCGCTCCGACCACAGTATGAATCACGGTCAGCCACACCATGACCGGCATCGGCTGCGGCGCATCCGCGGTGCTGAGCCGCGACCAATACGCCCCAAATCCCAGCAGAAACTGCATTCCGAAAATGATGTGCAGCAGGATGCGAGCTTTGGAAAGCTCTCGCGATTGCCCAAATCGTTTGCGCAACACCACGGCCGTCCAAATTACAACGCCGAGCACCACCAGCGCTCCGACCATATGCGGCCAAATCCGTATTTCACTGTGGCGGAAGCCCGCGCCGAGAATCACTTGCAGGAAAATGATCGCAGCGTTGAGGATCGCCACAGAATGAATCGAAGGAGCCCTGGTATCTTCCAACTGCGGCTGCTCGGACACCCACCACTTGCTGCTGAAGACGGCAATACTCACAACCGCCGCAAATACGATCTGCGCGAAACTCGCGTGGGCCACCGGCAGCCAGTATTGCAGCAGTTGCCGCACAACCTGGCCTCCAAGGATCGCCTGCGCAACAACCCCGCCCACGGCAATGATCCCAAACCAGCGCATCCAGGACCGAGCTTCGCTCTTCCACAGCCAGATCGCCAGAATCAGCACGAGGAATCCCAGTACGGCCGCGATCACGCGGTGCGAGTGCTCGAAGAACGCACCCCCCGCCAGCATTCTCAAGGACGGAAACCAGGTCCCAAACGATTTCGGCCAATCAGGCACAGAGAGTGCCGCGTCATTAGAGGTAACCAGCGCCCCCGCAACGAAAAGGAGCACGGTCCACCAGACCGTGAAAACAGCCAATTTGTGCACACCCCGATTGTAAGTGGACGTCATAGCTCCTGTGCCAAAGCGCGAATTATACCTTCAAGTGGCCGCAGTGGAAAGCCGATCGGATGGCTGCTCAGCGGTGATACCCACGGCGCGCAGCACGAGGTCTTTGAGCGCGGAGATAAACAGAGGCGAATCCCCCACCGCGGGCATCATGCGAAACGTCTCCATGCCGAATTTCTTCGCTTCCTCGCGAGCTTCGATATTGATTTCGTGCAGCGTTTCGATGTGCTCGGTGACGAACGAAATGGGGACCACGAGCATCTCCTTCACGCCTTTGTGGCCAAGCTGCTCAATCGTTTCCTTTAGCGATGGTTCCAGCCATTTGTTTGGCCCGACCCGGCTCTGGTAGCACAACAGATGAATCTTCGGCCAGCCGGCGTACAGTTTCGCGCCCGAATAGCAAACCAGCCGTACCGTCTCTTCAATCTGCTTGGGATAAGGATCGCCCTTTTCGACCAGGCCCATCGGCAAGCCGTGCGCGCTGAAAACGAGATGAATGCGCGAGCTATCCGGGAATTGCCGCAGAACGGATCCGATGCGCTGGACGAGCGCCTGTATGTACAGCGGGTGATCGTAGAAATGGTCAATAGTCCGTTCCGGCGGGCTCCCACCTGCTTGACCCCACTTCATCCGCTCAACGACGCGCCGCCATTCCTTCAGACTGCTCAACGTGGTGGCATAGGAGTATTGCGGATACAGCGGCAGCAGGACAATCTCATCCAGCGAGCCGGCCCGACGCAACAAATCCATGGCTTCAGAGGTCGTGGGATGCCAGTAGCGCATCGCGGTAACAGCCACGGGATCAACGTATGGCGAGACTGCTTCCACCAGCCGCACGCGCTGGCGCTCGGTCAGAGCGCCAATCGGCGAGCGGCGCCCAATCTCCGCATAGCGCTCGGCAACGGGTTTGCACCGCCGCGAGGAGATGAGCCTCGCAATCGGCCGCCGCAAAAGACCGAGCGGCCCGAGCGGTATGATATCGGGGTCGAGAAACAAATTCAGCAGGAACGGCTCGACGGCCGCCAGCGAATCCGGTCCGCCAAGCTGAAACAGCACGATCCCGACTCTCTTCTTCCCTGTCAAACTACTTGCTCCGGTTCAGCAAATTCTTCAGGCGTTCAAGATCCTCGCGCAACGCAGCCGTGCGCCGCGCCACCGTTAAGTAATAGGCAAAGAAAATGGCCCATCCCACCAGATACGCCGCGAACACGCTGTCGAGATTCTTCATGCCGCCTCCGCTTCCTGCCGCACTAGATCGAGATCCGCCCGCATCGCTTCCACACCATAGCGTGCCAGCATCAGCAACGTCATCAAACTCAGCATCGCCAGCCAGGAGAAAAGCAGAACCCTCCACATCGTGGGATCCAGGCCGGAGCCCGTTCCGCCCATCACCACCGGCTGCGGATGCTGCGTCCGCCACCATCGAATCGAGCCAAAGACGAGCGGCACGTCGATAAATGCGAAAATTCCAAACAGCGCGCTGAATAGCGCACGACGGTCTGGTTCCTCGACCAGCGTGCGCAGAAGCAAATAGGCCACGTACAGCAGCCACAATACGAAGGTCGAAGTGAGTCGGGCATCCCAAGTCCACCACATGCCCCACACCGGATGCGCCCAAATGGGGCCCGTGACCAGCACTACCGTCGTGAACGTGAGCCCTACCTCAGCGGCGGAAACCCCCAGCCAGTCCCACCGCGGCTGCCGGCGAACCACATAGAGTAAGTTCGCGATGAAACAGATAAAGAATGCCGTCAGGCCGGTCCAGGCGCTGGGCACATGCAGATAGAAAATGCGCTGGATCGTGCCCATCGTACGCTCGGTCGGAGCCACGTATAGCGCTCCATACGCGGCCGCGACAAGCAAGAAGAGAACGATCGCGCCGCCCAATATGTGCTTCTTCATGCCGCTATTCCTCCAGGAGATATTCGCCGAAAAGCCATAGCGCCGTCAAAAAGACCGCGTCAAAAATCACCAAAAAACCGATGCCCTTCCATTCCATGAATGGCGCGGCGTCCAGCAATCCGACGGTAACTCGAGTACTTGCCACCAGCACAGGGGTAAGCAACGGCAGCAGCAGCAGGGGCAACAAGAGTTCCCGCATGCGCGCTTGAGCGGAGATCGCCGAGAGCGCCGTTCCTGCGATCGAAACGCCCAGACTCCCCAGGAAGAGGACGAGCACGAGTTGGCCGAATACCGGAAACACCGGCACGTTGAACAAGATGGAGAATACCGGCAGCATCAGGAGTTCCGTCAGGAGAAGAAAGAGTGTATTCGCCACAAGCTTCGCGGCGAAAATCGCGAATGGGTCATTGATGCATAGACGCAGTGCGCTCAACGTGTCGTTAGTCTGTTCGCGCAAGAAACAGGGTTGCAGCATAAGTGATGCGGCGAAAAGAAACGCGAGCCACAGAAGGCTGGCCGCAAACCGGCGGGATTCTGCAGAGGTCGGGTCGAAAGTGAAACTAAAAAGCACGACGACCACAAGGATAAAGACAACCGTCGTCGTTAGAAGTTCGCGCGAACGGAACTCCGTGCGCAGTTCCTTCCCCAGCAGTGCCGTCGTGTTGGAGAGCAAGCTCACTCATGCACCAGCAAACGTCAGAATCGAAGCAAGACTACCGCCCGACTGCGTGTCCGCCAGGACGGATCCTGCTTCAAGTCGAATCGCTCGGGTGGCCAGTGCGGAAATCTCCGATTCGCCGTGAAGGCTCATCAAGATCGTGCGGCCGGCATCCCTCATCCTGCGCAGGGTCTCCGCAAGCCACGTCACGCCCTGCGGGTCGAGCCCCGTCGCCGGCTCGTCCAGAAGCAAAACCGCGGGCTCATTCAGCAGCGCCCGTGCAATAGCCATCCGCTGGCGCATCCCCCGCGAAAACGTCCGCACCAGCGAACTCCGGCGACCGGTGAGTCCAACTTCCCCGAGCAGGGTTTCGGCCCGGGAAGCGGGTTCCGCGATTCCCAACAAGCGCGCAAAAAGCAGAAGATTTTCCTCGGCGGTTAGCTCGTCATAGACCATCGTGGCATGGGCCACGAATCCCGTCTGCGATGCTTCCGCTATCGTGACTTTCTTGCTGTCCAGGAACGTGATGCTCCCTGAAGAGGGACGCACCAGGCGCGCCGCAATTCGCAACAGTGTCGTCTTGCCGGAACCGTTGCGGCCCGCCAGCACCACGCACTCCCCCGCTGCGATTTCCAGTGAGACGCGCCGCAGGGCATAAAGCCCACCGTACCGTTTTTCGATATTTTCAAAGCGCATGCCTGCAGGACAAGCAGCCGGCGTCACCGGAAAACCTCGGAGAGAGACGGATCAAGCGGCGCGTTCAACGCTCAGCCTCGCACCAGATCGCGCAGCACTTTTTCGGCATGCGCGCGTTCCTGTGCATATTCTTCCGGGGAGATGGTGCCCGCTTGGTGGCGCAACTCCAGCCGGAAGAGGCGCTCCTTCAGCGCGTCAAGACTCGTCCCGATGGCGGCATCGACGTCCGCAAGACTCGCCTCCCCATTCGAGGGAGCCTGTGCGGACGCTGCACTCAATTTGATTTTCTTCGTTTTCGCAGCTGGAGCTTCTTCCTTTGCAGAGATGATCCCCGCGGCCACGGCAACGGGTTTACGCGCCAGCAAAAATGCTCCAAGCGCAAAAACGCCGATGAATCCCGCGATCAATGGCCATTTCAAAACGTCCAACCGCCCGGGAACTTGCTGAATATTGACTCCCCCCGCCTCGCCCCCACCTTGCTGCGCATCCCGGCCCTGCTGCCCCTGTTCCGCGCCGCCGCCGGCATCGGGTGGCGGCGCCGTGCCGGAAACATTTACCGCCACGATCGTGCCCGCCGGAACATCATCCCGGCCGTAGAGATTCATTCCCTGCTCTTGGCCGCCAGCAGACAGCCCCTGCCCGCTGATTTGCATCGTCGGCGGCGCCACGACAATCAACCGCCCGCCGGGATAAATCGTGGAAATCTTCACCGTCGCCGCGTTTCCCGCATAGGGAATCTCGTAAGAATACCGAACCATGCTCTGCCCGGGCCGGAACGCGTAGGCAATCGAATAACGATTATTCTTCTTGTCGATCGGAAGTTGTACCACCGGCATCCCCGTAGGTCCGGATGCGGCTACCTGTTGAAGCTGCCCCTTTTCCGGCAGCGCAAAATCGAAATTACCATCCGTGCGGTAGTACGCCTGCGGCGGAACGGACTTGTTCTCGACCTGATATTCTTCGCCGACG